>SYBY01000357.1 GCA_005788585.1 Actinomycetota bacterium
CCCTCGTCCTGCGTCGCGAACGCCGCGCGCGCCGCGACCTCGCGCCACGGCGTGAACCCGCCGCCGTCGAGGCGGTGCTCGGCCATGCGGTGCCCGAGCCGCTCGGCCTGCGCGAGGGCGCCGGCGGCGTCGCGGGTCCGCAGGCGGACGAGCGCCTGGGCGTACTCGACGGTGATGTCCACCCCCAGCGCGTCCCGGTCGCGGTCGGCATCCGTCACCGCCGCCATGGCGTCGGCGGCCTCGTCGGTGCGCCCCTGCTCGAGCAGGATCTGCACGAGGAACTGAGTTGACGCAGCGGCGCCGAACCGCCAGCTCGGGTACTCCGCCAGGGCGAGTGACTCCAGGGCGTCAGCCTCGGCGCCGGCCAGGTCGCCCTGGCGCAGGCGGACGGCCGAGCGCAGGCACAGCGCCAGGCCCAGCACGGAGACGGATCCGGTGCGCCGGCCGCGGGTGACGGCCCGATCGGTCTCCCGCCGGGCCATGCTCAGCCGGTCGCACAGCATGAGCGCCCACATGCCGTACCCCCACTGCGGCCCGGTGGACAGGTCCAGCAGCTCGCACAGGCTCGCCGCCGCGGGCACGATGACGGCCTCGACGTCCGCCGCCGGGCGCCCCCGCAGCGCCAGCTCGATGGCGTGCATCGCGGCGAGCAGCGGCCACGTCGGGTCTTCGGGCGGCGGGGCGGCCGGATCGATCCGCTGCGCCTCCTCGTCGCGGAAGGCCAGCGCGTCCGGCGACGCGGCGAACAGCGCCGCGGCGTGCAGCGCCGACCGCAACGCCGCCGACGGCGCGCCGGGCTGGTCGGCGACGACCTCGAGGAGGACGGCGAACCCGTTCGACGTGTGGCCGGCCATCGACAGGGCGCCCGCGTACTCCAGCGAGACCGCGGTGCGTGCCGCGAGGTCGGGCGCGAGCTCGATGGCCTCGGTGAAGCGCTCCAGTGCGTCCGGCTCGCCCGCCGAGGCCTCGGCTCGTGCGAGCAGCGCCACGAGCTCACCGCGTGCCGTCGGCGCCACGGGCTCCTGCAGCGCCCGGCGCAAGTAGCGCACGGCCGTCTCCGGAGCGCCGAGCCCGAACGCCTGCTCGGCCGCCTCGGCGAGCGCCTCCGTGGCCCAGGCCTCGCCCGCGGGCGGTGCGGCGGCGAGGTGCGCGGCGAGCTCCGCACTGCCGGCCCCCCGCGCTCGGAGCAGCGCGGCGGCGCGCAGATGGGCCTCCTGCCGCTCGACGGGCGGGAGGAGCCGGTAGACCGACGCGCGCACGAGGGGGTGGACGAAGCGCAGGCCGCGCGTGGTGTCGTCGAGGTAGCCGAGGCGCAGCAGCGCGTCGGTGCCCGGCGCCGCGTCGGCCGGGTCGACCTCGGCGAACATCACGGCTTCGCTGGGATCGACGTCGTCGCCCAGGACCGCCACGGCCTGTGCGATCGCCATCGCGGCGGGCGGCGCCGACTCCAGCGCGCGGCGCACGCGGTGCCCGATCGACCGGGCACCGAGCACGCGCAGCTCCTCGGGCCGCGCGACCGCGGGCTGGAGGCCGGCGCGCTGCGCTTCGGCGAGCCGCGCGCGCAGCAGCAGGGGGTTGCCGGCGGTCAGGTCGTGGCAGGCCGGGCCCAGCCGCGCTCCTGCGTCGCCCCAGGTCCGGCGGACGTACTCGACGGTCGCCGCCTCGGACAGCCGTTCGACGCGCAGCTGGCGGCACGTCGGGTCATCGATCATGTCCGCCAGCGCGGGGCGCCCGTCGATCTCCTGCGCCGGCCGGGTCGCCAGCAGTTGGACGACCGCCACGCCGTCGAGCCGGTGGCCCAGGAACCGCAGGAACCGCAGTGACAGGTCGTCCGCGCGGTGCGCGTCGTCGACGATCAGGAGGAGTGGGCCCAGCGCCTCGGCGAGGTTGACGCACAGCCAGTAGAGACCCTGCTGTCTGGCGAACGCGCCGTCGTCGGGGGCGGACGCGGGCGCGGCCGTGGGCGCGGGCGGATCCAGCCCGAAGACCGGGCGGGCCAGGCTCGCCGCCCCCGACCAGGCGGCCTCGGGGTCCGTCAGCGCCCGCAGCGCCGGTTCGAGCAGCTGGCGGACCACGCCGTACGGGTAGTCCTGCTCGAGCTCGTCGCCCCGCGCACGCAGGACCGTGAACGAGGATGGGGCCTGCTCCACCAGCCGGGCCACGAGGGCGGTCTTGCCGACCCCTGCCTCGCCCAGCACCACGACGGTCGCCCCGGTCCCCGTCGCGGCGTCTGCGAGCACCGCCTCCATCGCCCGCTCCTGGTCCTCACGCTCCAGCAGTGAGGCGACACTCTGCGTTCCGGGGTCGCTCATCCGTGGCGCGCACCCTATGGGGAAAACGCGGCGGGCTGAAGGGGCCCTGCCCCGACCCCAGGGTCAGGACCAGGGTGAAGAACCCGGGGCGCCCCCGTGGGCAGGGTGTCCCAGGCGGAGCAGGATCGGTGCCATGACCACCTCCACCGCCCCCACCCCCGCCGAGCTTCGCCTCCTGCGCGCCGCAGCCGCTGGTGATCCAGCCGCCACGAGCGCGCTCTACCGCCGGCACTGGCCCGCCCTGCTGCGGGTCTGCGAGCGCGTGACCGGCTGCTCGGACGACGCGGCCGATGCCGCTCAGGACGCGATGCTCGCCGTCTTCGCCAGGCTGCCCCGTCTGGAGCTCGAGACGCTCAACCTGGGCGGCTACCTGCGCATGGCCGGCCACCGGGCCGCGCTGGAGCGCCTGCGCACCCGCCGCCGCTCGGTGCCGCTCGACGGCATCGCCGAGCCCGTCGACGCCGCTCCGGCCTGCGCCGAGCAGGTCGAGCGCCAGGAGCTCGCCCGGGCCGTCCGCACCGCCATGCGCGAGCTGCCCCGGCGCCAGCGCGAGGCGCTCTTCCAGTCGGCCTACGAGGGACGGCCGCTGCTCGAGATCGGCGACGGCCTCGGCCTGTCGCGCAACGCGACCGCGCAGCTCGTGCATCGCGCGCGCCGGGGGCTCGCCGTCCGTCTAGCCCACGACGCGCAGCCCGTCCTCCGGGCCTGAACGACCCTGGGGACAACCCCACAACGGGTCACGGGTGCGCCTCGCCCGACTTGCGGGCCGGCACGATGGGAGCGGGGTGCGCGGGAGGGCAGGCTTGCGGCCATGCTCACCACCGCCCCCATCCGCACCTCCGCCGACGCCGACGACGCCACGCTCGTCCGCGCCCTGGTCGACGGCGACCGTCATGCAGCTGATGCGCTCTACCGGAGGTACTGGCCTGATCTGCACCGCGCGTGCCTGCGCATCACGTGCTGCCCCGACGACGCCGCCGACGCCGCGCAGGACGCGATGCTCGCGACCTTCCGGCGGCTGCCGCAGCTCGACCCCGAGACCCTCAACGTGCCGGCCTACCTCAAGGTCGCCGGCCGCCGCGCCGCGCTGGACCGCCTCGAGCAGCGCGCCCGGACCCGCACCTACGACGACCACGAGCACGACCTCGCCGATCCGGCCGGCGACACCGACGCGCGCGCCGAGCGCTCCGACCAGACCGCGAAGGTCCACCGCGCGCTCGCCGCGCTGCCCGAGCGCCAGCGCGAGGGGCTCATCAGCGCCGCGTGGCACGGCGATGACGTCCCGACCATCGCCGCGGCGATGGGGCTGAACTGCAACGCGACCTCCCAGCTGCTGCACCGCGCGCGCCGCGGTCTCGCGGCGCGTCTCACGGCATAGCCGGCGGTCAGCCGATGCGGAAGATCTTCACCTCGCGCACGAAGCAGAGGAAGTCCGACTCCCGCGTGCACTTCTTGTAGGTCTTGCGGGTGTCCCACTGCAGTCGCCAGGTGCCCCGCTTCGCGCTGAACGGGAAGAGCTTGCGCTTGCTGGTCGAGATCTGACCGCAGGCGCCCTGGGCCTTGCCGAGGCGCTTGGACATCTTGCGCTTGCCGCCCGGCGCGATGTAGTGCAGGTAGATGGTGCTGGCCTTGCCGCCGAGCAGGTTGAAGCCGTCGGCCTTGAAGTTCACGCGCAGGGTGCGGGGGTTGCCCGAGGCCGGCGAGAAGTCGGCGTTGAAGGCCGAGACCTTGCCCGCGGTGCTCGCGGTGTTCGTCCCGTCGGTGGCCGACACGTCGATGTCCGTCTGGCGCTGGGTCTCGGAGACCTCCGGCGCGGAGTAGCTGCCCTGGAAGGAGCCGAGGGCGTCCGCCTGGGCGGTGCCGATCTGCTGGCCGTTCTGGTTGATCGTGACCGGCGCGTTCGGGGCGAAGCCGCTGCCGGAGACGCCCACCACGCCACCGGTGAGGTAGCACGAGCGGTTCAGCTGGATGGTGGCGGCGTCAGCGGCCGCGGGCGCGACGGCGACGAGGCCGAGGGCGGCGAGAAGGATGGTCCGGTTTCGGGCGCGCATGATCTCCGCAGGGTAGGACACGTCAGCGGGGGGCGTGGACGCACCCCTCCACCGGTCATCGGCCCGATCGGATAGAACCTGAGGCGTCCCAGTCCCCGACTGCCGACCCGCCCACCGAGGAGAGTCATGCCGACGTACATCATGCTCGCAACGCTCACATCTGACGGTGTCCAGACCGTGAAGAACAACCCGCAGCGCATCCGCGAGGTGAATCGCGAGGTCGAGCAGCTCGGCGCGTCCGTCAAGGCGCAGTGGGCGACGCTCGGCGAGTTCGACTTCATCAGCGTGGTCGAGGCGCCCGACGAGAAGACCATGGCGCGCGTGTCGCTGGAGCTCGGGTCGCGCGGCACGTCGAAGTACGAGACGCTCGCCGCGATCCCGATCGACGACTTCATCGCCACGCTCTAGCGCGATGCGCGTCCTCGTCATCGGCGCCGGCGGGCGCGAACACGCCATCGTCCGGGCCCTCGCGCGGTCGCCGCAGGCCCCGGAGCTGCTGTGCGCGCCCGGCAACGCCGGCATCGCGGAGGACGCGGAGCTGCTGGACATCGGGGTGGACGAGATCGATCGTCTCGTCGCGGCCGCGAAGGACCGGCAGGTCGATCTCGTGGTCGTCGGGCCGGAGGCGCCGCTCGTGGCCGGTCTGGTCGACGCGCTGGCCGACGCGGGCATCGTGGCGTTCGGCCCGAGCGCCGCCGCCGCGAGGCTCGAGGGCTCGAAGGCGTTCGCCAAGGAGGTCATGGCGGCCGCCGGCGTGCCCACCGCGGCGTATTCCGTCGTGGACACCGTCGAGGACGGGATGGCGGCGATCACGTCGTACCCCGTCGTCCTGAAGTACGACGGGCTGGCCGCTGGCAAGGGCGTGGTGATCGCCGAGGACGAGGCGACCGCCCGCGCCACGCTGGAGGACTTCCTCGTCGCGCAGCGGTTCGGTCGCGACAAGGTCGTCGTCGAGGAGTGCCTGGTCGGCGAGGAGCTCTCGCTGCTGGCGCTGTGCGACGGCGAGCGCGCGGTGCCGCTCGCGCCCGCGCAGGACTACAAGCGCGCGTTGGAAGGCGACCTGGGCCCGAACACCGGCGGCATGGGGTCGTACTCACCCGTGCCGGGCGTGGCGGACGAGGACCTCGCCGCAATCTCCGCGCAGGTGCACCAGCCGATCGTCGACCTGCTGCGCGAGCGCGGGATCCCGTTCCACGGGGTGCTCTACGCGGGGCTGATGATGACCGCCGACGGGCCGAAGGTCCTGGAGTACAACACGCGGTTCGGTGACCCCGAGACGCAGGCCGTGCTCCCGCGGCTGCGCAGCGATCTCGTCGACCTGCTGATGCGGAGCGTGCGGCCCGGCGGTCTGGAGGGCGCGGAGCTGGAGTTCTCGCCGGACTGGGCGGTCACGGTCGTGCTCGCCAGCCGCGGGTACCCGGCGACGTCGTCGTCGGGCGACGTCATCACCGGGTTCGACGCGGTGCCGGCCGGGGTCGAGGTGACCCACGCGGGCACGGCGCGCTCGGAGGCGGGCGACATCGTCACCGCGGGCGGGCGCGTGCTGAACGTGACGGCGCTGGGGGCGGATCCCGCCTCCGCGCGCGCGGCCGCGTACGCGGGGATCGACGCGATCCGCTTCGACGGCAGCCAGGTGCGGCGGGACATCGCACTGCGGGCCGAGTCGGCGCCCGCGGCCTGACGGGATACCCTCCGCCCACCATGACCGAGAACCCCGCGACCCAGACCAGCGATCCCGAGACCCTCACGGAGGAGATGGCGGAGATCGAGACGCTTCCCGAAGATGCCCCGCGGGTGGGGATCATCATGGGCTCGAAGAGCGACCTCGAGCTCATGGAGAAGGCCGGGGATGTGCTCAAGGCCGCCGGGGTCGGCTACGAGATCCGGGTCATGAGCGCCCACCGCGACCCCGAGACGGTCGCCGACTACTGCAAGAACGCGCGGATGCGCGGGCTGAAGGTCATCATCGCGGGCGCGGGTCTATCGGCGGCACTGCCCGGCGTCGCCGCCGCGCACACGGACCTGCCGGTGATCGGCGTTCCGCTGTCGAGCTCGCTCACCGCCGCCGGTGGCCTGGACTCGATCCTCAGCGTCGTGCAGATGCCGCCCGGCGTCCCGGTCGCGGCCGTCGGTCTCGACAACCCGAAGAACGCCGCCCACCTCGCCGTGCGGATCATGCGCGCGTAGTGAGCGTCCCGCCGATCCGGACGCTCGCGTCGAAGGTCGTCTACGAGAACCCGTGGATGCGGGTGCGCGAGGACGCGATCGAGCGGCCGGGGGGACGGCCGGGCGTCTACGCGGTCATCGAGAAGCCCCAGGCCGCATTGGTGATGCCGTTCGACGGTGAACGGCTGCACCTCGTCGGGCAGTACCGCTACACCGTCGCGCGCGACGCGTGGGAGTTCCCGCAGGGCGCACTGCACGAGGTCCCGGACGCGGCGGGTGAGACGGTCGCCCGCCAGGAGCTGCTGGAGGAGACGGGGTTCGTTCCGGGCCGGTTGCTGGCTCTCGGGCGGTTCACGTTCGCCGTCGGGATGAGCAACCAGTGGTGCGACGCGTTCCTGGCGCTCGACCTCGTGCCGGGTGAGGCGCAGCCCGAGCCCGAGGAGGAGGGGCTGCTGCACGCGCGTGCGGTGACGGTCGACGAGTTCGAGCACATGGTGCGCGCGGGTGAGGTCTGGGACGCCGCGACGATCGCGGCGTGGGGGCTGGCGATGCTTGATCCGGTAGCGCGCGCGGCGCTGGGTCGTTAGTCCGCCGTCCGCCACAAGCGCGGGGACTTCGACTTCGGGCTCGATCTCATGCTCGCGGGGTTTCGCGCCCGACTGGCCTAGGGTGAGCGGCAATGATCGAGCGCTACACCCGCCCCGAGATGGGCGCCATCTGGACGGACGAGGCCCGTATGGAGGCCTGGCGGAAGGTCGAGGTCGCCGCCTGCGAGGCGATGGACGGCCCGACCGAGGAGGACCTGGTCGCGATCCGCGCCGCGACGTTCACCGTCGAGGCGGTCAAGGAGCGCGAGAAGATCACCGACCACGACGTCGCGGCGTTCGTCGACGAGCTGGCGGCGAGCGCGGGGCCGAGCGGGCGCTGGATCCACTACGGCCTGACGTCGAGCGACGTGCTCGACACCGCGCTGGCGCTGCAGCTCAAGGCGGCCGGGGAGATCCTTGTCGCAGGCGCTCGCGCGTACGCCGACGCGCTTGCCGACCGCGCGCGGGAGCACGCCCACACGGTCTGCGTCGGGCGCACCCACGGCGTGCACGCCGAGCCCACGACCTTCGGGATCAAGCTGGCCGGCTACGCGATGGAGGCCCGGCGCAACGCCGAGCGGCTCGAGCGCGCGTTCGCGCAGGCGGCCGTCGGGGCGATCAGCGGCGCGGTCGGCACGTACGCCGCGACGTCCCCCGATTTCGAGCGCGGGATCCTCGAGGGGCTGGGGATCGCCGGCGAGCCGGTCTCCACCCAGGTCGTGCCGCGTGACCGTCATGCCGAGGTGCTGCAGGCGATCGCCATCGCCGGCGCCGGCATGGAGCGCTTCGCCACCGAGATCCGCCACCTCCAGCGCACCGAGGTGCGCGAGGTCGAGGAGCCGTTCCGCGCGGGCACGCAGAAGGGCTCGTCGGCGATGCCGCACAAGCGCAACCCGATCACCACGGAGCGCATCACCGGCCTGGCGCGCGTGCTGCGCGGCTACTCGCAGGCGGGGCTGGAGCACGTCGCGCTGTGGCACGAGCGCGACATCAGCCACTCGGGCGCCGAGCGGGTCATCCTGCCCGACGCGACGATCGCGCTGGACTACATGCACGGCCTCGCGCTGCGGATGGCGACGGGCATGGTCATCCACACCGACCGCATGCGCGAGAACATCGACCTGACCTACGGCGCGCTGTTCAGTCAGCGGATCCTGCTCGCGCTGGTGGCCAAGGGACTGCAGCGCGACGACGCGTACCGGATCGTGCAGGAGAGCGCGCAGGAGGCGTGGGACTCGAGGACCCCGCTGCGCGAGCTGCTGGAGCGCGAGGAGCTCGGGCTGGACCTCGACGAGATCTTCGACCTCGGGCACTACACGCGGTACGCCGACGAGATCGTCGGCCGGCTCGGCTAGCTGCTAGCCCGCGGCGAAGCGCACGACGCGGGTGGCGGGGTCGGCCTCGGTGAGGACGACCTCCTGCCGTTCGCCGGCCCGCAGCCCGTCACCGGTGCACCGCGCGAGGATCGGCGGCTCCTGGATGCGGACATCGGCGCCGCGGTCGTCGACGTCGACCACCGCGGCCGGGAACCGTTCGCCGACGCGGTGCTCGAGCAGGACCGCTTCGCTGAGGTCGATGCACGCCCGGTGCAGCGTCCCGGCCAGTCGGGTGCTCGCGCGCATCTCGTCGGGGATGGCCGTGAGCGCGTCGCGGGCCCACCCGGGTACGGGCACCCCGTGGTGGGCCGCCAGCGCACACTCGGCCGCGTACCGGTCGGCGAGCCGTCGCAGCGGGGCGGTGACGTGCGCGTACGCGAGGCCCATCGCCGCGTGCTCGCGCAGCGGCGGAGGCGCGCCGTCGAACGGGGTGTAGTCGGCTCCCCGCAGCAGCGCCCGGCACTCGTCGAGGAACGCGAGGTGCGCGGGGTCGGTCCCGTCGAGGGTCGGCATGAGGCCGCTCAGCGGCTGGTCCTCCGGCCACGCGATCCGCAGCGCGTGGGCGGCCGCGCGCAGGCGAAAGTGGGCGTCCGGTGTGGCGGGCGGGAGGGTGCGCAACAGGCCCGTGCCCGCGCCGAGCATGAGGGTGGCGGCCGCGTGTCCGCACAGCAGGGACAGCTGGGCGTTGTCGGCCTCGATCGGATGGCGCGGCTCCCAGCGCAGCGTCCACCCGTCCGCGCCGTCGGACGTGAGTTCCTGCGCGGGCTCTGGCAGCTCGATCGCGCCGCGCCGTTGCTGGGCGGCCCGCAGGAGGGCGCCGGCTTCGCGCAGGAGCAGGAGCTGCTCGTGCGCCTTGCCGCGGTCCAGTGCAGCCTGGGCGCCGGCGTAGTCGAGCTGCGCCGTCGAGGAGACGACCGCCCGCTCCACCGCGGTCCCGGCCAGCTCGCCGCGGCCGTCGATGGTCAGCGACCACAGCACCGCGAGGCGATCGCGACCGGGGAGCAGGCTGCCGGCGTCCTCGGCGAGCGCGGGCGGATGCAGGCCCTCGCGGCCGTCGGGTGCGTAGAGCGTCTGGCCGCGGGCATGGGCGACGCGGTCGATCGCGCCGCCCGGGACCACGTGCGCGGCGACGTCGGCGATCGCGTAGTGCAGGACGAACCCGTCGCCGTCGCGGTGTAGGGCGAACGCCTGGTCGAGGTCGGTGCTGCCGGCGGGGTCGAGGGTGACGAGCTCGAGGTCACGCCGGTCCGCGCGGACGTCCGCGCCGACGAGCTCGACGCCTGCGAGCGGCGCGGTGGGCGCCTGCGCGCGGGCGGCGGCCTCGCGGGCGGCGTCGGCGGGATGCTCCGTGACGATCTCCAGCTCTGCGCGGATCGTGGCGAAGCCCGCACGGAGACGGTCGGTGAGCGGGCTCGGCACGCCACCCAGCATGCCATGGGCCTGCTGAACGGCAGATCGACGTCGCCAGGGCAACGTGGATCTGCCGCTCGTCGGGGGAGGGGCGCTACGGGGCGGGGAACGAGATCATGCGCTTCGTTGTCCCGGCCTTCGCCGTCACCGACACGCCCGCGGCGCCGGCCGGCACTTTCGCCTTGGTCGTTGCCGTATACGTCCCGCGCTTCGTGCGGCGCAGTGTCAACTTCACCGCCTTTCCGCGTACCCCGCGGATGGTGGCGACCACCCGCGCACGGCCGAACGCTCGGCCCGAGCGTGTGAATCGCGCCGTCACCGCCAGCCGGCCCTTCGCGCGCCTCGCCGACCCGCTGAGCTTGACCTTCGAGCCCGAGACGGTCGCCACCACGCCGACCTTCGCGCGAGACGCGCCACCCGTCAGCCGGACGGTCCACCGGCCGCGCGTGGCCTTGCGCGGCCGCAGCGTCCGGATGCCGCCCTGGGCCTCGGGCGAGCCGGCCCTCACGGTCATCGCGACCTTGCCGTTCGGTGCGACGAGCTGCGTCGTCACGTCCTGCGGAGCCACGACGAGAGCGGTGAGCCGGTCGCCCGGCGCGGCGGTGAAGCGCACGCTCGTCTTCGCCCGCGGGAGCAGTGTCAGCTTGCGTGTGCCGAGCGCCTGGTTGGCGGTGGGGACCTTCGTCTTCGTCTTCGTCGCCGCCGCCTGGCCCGTGCCGGTGCGGCCACGCGGCGTCATCCCGCGCGAGCGCGAACGCGGAGCCGCTGCACCCGGACCGACCGCGATCCGGGGCAGCACGAACTCCTCGAACGCCGACGAGGATCCGCTCATCGACGTGTGCGCGAGCACGCGGGTCGCACTGTCGCCGACGTCCCACAGCGCACTGGGCAGCGCCACCACGCTGTCGCCCGGCGTCGACTCCTGGCAGGTCCGGTCCAGGATGACCCCGGCGAGGATCGAGAACGGCACGCCCTTGCGGTTGCGCACCGCCGGGTTGAACGTCCGCTGCACGTAGCCGGGCTGCAGCTCCAGCGTCGGTCGGCCGCTCCACAGCAAATAGATCGCATCCGCGCACGGTGAGCCCATGTTCGGCGTGCCGAGCATCACGAGGTGCGACACCCAGGGCTTGCCGTCACGCGCCGTCCCGACGGACCGATCGATGTACGCGCGGGAGATCAGCCCTCCCATCGAGTGGGCGACGATGTCGACCTTGTCCGCATCCTCGCTCTCGCGGATCGCCTTGACCTCGCGGGCGAGCGCCGCCGCGTTGTCGAAGAGCGAACGGGTGCCCTCCGGGTTGGTGTCCATCGTCGCGACGGCGTGCGAGCGCCACCGCTCGCTGTGCGCTTTCAGGAACCCGGGGTAGGGCGACCACGTCGACGCGTCCGAGTTCCAGCCGTGGACCATGATCACCGGCTTGGGCTTGACGCGCAGCATCTTCTGACCGCTGCCGTACGGCGTGAGGAACGCGATCTCGTGCTCCAGTGTCGCCTTGCTCGGCCCGTCCTCCCAGGCGTAACCCGACGAGTCCCACTCGACCGGCACCTCGACGGTCTGTCCGGGCGCGACGGTGATCGACGCCGGAAGCCCCTCGACGGTCAGTGCCTTCTTGTGGGTCATGTCGCGCAGCGCGACCGGCGCGGTGATGGCCTTCTTCGTCGCGTTGCGGACCTTCGCGGTGATGCGCACGCGGTTGCCGTCGAACGTGCCGTCGGCGCCGATCGGCTTCCACGCGTAGCCGGGGACGTCGCCGTGCTCGTAGACGATGTCATCGACGCACAGGGCGCACGAGAGCTCGAGCGCGCCCTGGCCGCTCAGTACGTAGTCGCACTGCTCGACCACGATGCCCGGGAGGTCACAGTGGCCCGGCGCCTTGCGGCCGGTGAGCAGCAGCGGCTTCGTGGCGAGGGTCGAGCGCGGGATCTCCGGCTCGAACGTGTAGGTCTGCTGCAGCGGGTTCGCCCACGATGTGAACAGGTCCGAGGTGCCCTCATTCGCGCAGCCGGAGACCGGTGTCTCCTCGCGGCCGATGACCGGGTCGAGCTCGAGGGCGCGGCCGGTCTCGTCGAGCTGCGCGGCCATCGGTGGCTCGTCGAGGGTGATCGCAAAGGCACAGCTCTCGTCGGTCGATCCGACCTGCGTGCCCTTGCTCCACACGCGCTGGCGGTTCGTCGACGACCCGCTCCCCACGTCGACCCGGTAGTCCTCGGAGGCCAGGAGGCCCGTCATCGGGGTCGCGGCGGGGACGTCGGGGTACCGGCCCTCGACGAGCCACGACGACGAGAAGCTGAGGTTCGCCGCACGCCGGCGCTCGGCCTCGTAGCCCTCGACGCCCTTCACCGTGCCGACGCCGTGGTACGCCCAGTCGTGCGTGGCCCGGACCTCGCCGGTATACGTCAGTTTGCCTCCGGTCAGCAGCGGGATGACTGGATCCTCCGCGGCCTGGGCGGCCGGGGTCACGAGGAACGCGAGGACGGCGGTGAGCATGGCGGTGCAGATGCGGGACATCCGCCGATCGTGGGTCGGCACCTGCGTGGCGTCGACGGTCGTCGGGTGGGGCTGGGTGCACCGAACGGTGTGCGTGGGCGTGGACATGAACCACACCC
Organism: Actinomycetota bacterium; assembly: GCA_005788585.1. Next base: position 12,510 of record SYBY01000357.1, read on the forward strand.
TGGGCCGGAACCGGCCGGGGCACATCGGGGCTGCACCCCGGGGTTCACCCCTATCCCTACGATCGAGGTGTGACCGTCGTCGTCATTCTGCTCGCGATCGTCGTGCTGCTGGTGGTCGTCGTCGTGTGGCTGGCGATCGCGGGACAGCGCTCACGAGCGAAGCCCGGAGATCCCGAGTGGGAGGCGAAGGTGCGCGAGGAGTACCAGCCCCGAGAGTGGGACGACGGCTAACGCGCGCCGATCCGCGTGAGGACGGCGGCTACGTCATCGGCGCTGATACCCCACGGCTCGTGAACGCCGACGCGCGTGTCCAGGTCCCAGAGCACGCAGTCCTCGTCGGGGCGTCCGACGATGCTCCACGCGGTGACCGTTCGTGCGAGCTGCTCGCCCATGGCGCGTGGTCCGGGATCGGCTGTGGCCGCGCCCTCCGGATGGTGGTGGAGGAACCGCCCGTATGCCGCGTCGCAGAACGCCGCGTACTGCACAGTGCAGAGGATGAACCCGTGCCATGCCTCGTCGACGGCACGCGACGGCATGCCGATGGTCTGTCCATCGCGCAGGGCTGCGCCAGCGCAGCGCAGCCACTGGCGCAGGCCGAGGTCGACGACGTCACGGGGCTCCCACGGGCACGTCCTCCACACGGCGGGTGGCAGGTCGAGCGCGGCCACTGCGGCATCGGTTCGATGGAGATCGACGCGGCGGCGCAGGCGCATGCTGACAGGGTAAGGAAGCGACCTGTTTACGATGCCTGCATGCTCATGATCCTTGTGCTGGCGATCGGTGCTGTGATCGTGGTGATCGCGGTCATCTCGGCCACGCGTCCGACGCGGCTCAATCGTCGGGACTACGACGCTTCGGGCTACGTCGGGGGTCCGGGCGCGTTCTCCACCGGGAGCCGGGACGACAGCCCGGGCACGGGTGGAGACTCGGGGGGAAGCGATTCCGGCGGCGGGTCCAGCTGCGGCGGCGGGGGCTGCGGTGGCGGCGGCTAGCGCAGACCGCTGACCGCGGCGCGCAGCTCGTCACGGAACTCCGGCGCCGCGATCTCCGCCAGCGCCAGACCCCGCTCGCGCACCGTCAGCCCCTGGAGCTCGGCCGCCCCGAACTCGGTGACGATCACGTCGACCTGGTGGCGCGGCGTCGTGACGACCGACCCGGCGGGGAGCGTGGCGACGATCCGCGAGATCGTCTCGTCGCCCGTCGTACGGGTCGCCGGGAGGCACAGCAGGGAGCGGTCCTCCAGCTCGGTCCCCGGGCCGGAGACGAAGTCCTCCTGACCGCCCGCGCCCGAGTACTGGATGCCCGCGATCGCCTCGGCGACGACCTGGCCGGTGAGGTCGACCTGCATCGCGCCGTTGATCGTGACCATCCGCCGGTTCGCGCCGATGAGCGTCGGGTTGTTCACCACGCCGACCGGGAGGAACGCGATGGGCGGCTCGTCGTTCGCCAGCCAGTCGTAGAGCTCCTGCGATCCGAACGCGAACGTCGTCACGGAGTACCCGGGCAGGATTCCCTTGCCGTCGTTGGTCACCTTGCCGGCCTGGTGCAGCCGGCGGATGCCGTCGGTGAGCATCTCGGAGTGGATGCCGTAGCCGCCGCCGGGCGTCTCGGCGAGCAGTGATGCGATCGCCGTCGGGATGCTGCCGATGCCGGTCTGCAGCGTCGCGCCGTCGGCGATGAACCGCGCGGCGTGCTCGGCGATCGCGCGGTCGGTCTGGCTCGGCTCGGTCTCCGGGAGCGCGAGCGGGGCGGCGTCGCCGGGAATGAGGATGTCTATCTCGTCGAGGTGCAGCGCGTGGCGATGGTCGGGGCGCCAGCCGGCGGCGTGGGCGATCTCGCCCGCGTCGTAGCCGGGCGGCAGGCCGTGGGTGCGCGGGAAGTGCGGGCTCGTCTCGACGACGAGCAGGCGATCCGGGTCGGCGCCCGCGCGGCGCAGCTCGTCCAGCGTCCCGCCGGCGTGGAGGGAAAGGCTGCACCAGCCGTCGGCGTCGGGTGGGGCGGCGACCGTCGCGAGGATGCGCGGGGAGACCGCTTCGGCGAGCGGCCCGAACCGGCGGAAGTCCGCGGGCATGAACTCGACGTTGTGGCCGTCGCTGGCCAGCCAGCGCTCGAGGGGGCCGAAGAAGCCGGAGACGATCCGCACGCCGGGGTGGGTGTACGCCTCGCTGGGCGCGATGAGCAGCGCCCCGGAGATCGTCAGGCCGGCCCAGTCATCGCGCTCACCGAGCGCGGCGAGGAACTGCGGGGGCTGGCCCGGGCCGAGCGGCAGTCCGATCCGGTCGTCGGGCTGCAGGAGGGCGACCGCCTGGTCGGGAGTCAGCTCACGCGGCATCGCGCGTCAGCCTAGTCAGCCGCAGTCGCCTCCCTCGTCCTTGCCCTCGAGGCGCAGCCGCAGCCAGTCGAACGTGCGTGGGAGGTTCGCCAGGAATCCGCCGATGTGATCGAGCCCGGTGGTCCGCCAGCGCGACGCCGCGCCGGCCGCGCACCACGCCTCGTGGACGGCGCGGGCCTGGGCCAGCGGGATGATGTCGTCGTAGCGGCCGTGCTGCAGCAGGACGGGGACCTGCGGCGGCGTCCCACCCAGGCGGTTCTCCTCCAGGCGGGCGCGCACGAGCGGATCGTCGAGCGGGTCGGAGGTCGTCAGCGGCTTGGTGCGCCGGAACGCCATCTTCAGGACGCTTGACAGCAGGCAGTCGCGCGCGGACTCGAAGTACTCGCGGCTGCCGCGCGGCGTGTGGTACTGGTCGATGTCGACGCCGTACGCGGTCTCCAGGCCGAGGGCGCCCATGACCATCACCGCCGCCCACGGGCCGCCGTCGACCTGGCGCTGCACCGCGGCGAGGTCGGATGGCAGTCCGCCGATGGCGACGCCGACGAGTGGCAGGTCCGGGGCGTACGTGGGGTGCAGCTGCGCCGCCCACGCGGCGGCCTGTCCGCCCTGGGAGTACCCGGTCAGGGCGGTGGGGAGTGCGCTCGGCAGCCGGGCTGCCGGGAGTCGCTGGGCCGCGCGCAGCATGTCCAGGGCGGCGGGTCCTGAGCTGCGGCCGACCATGTACGTGTGGATGCCGGGTGTCCCGAGCCCCTCGTAGTCGGTCATCGCGACCGCCCACCCGCGCTCGAGCATCCCCGCGATCGCCGCGCCCTCGTACAGCAGGCCCTGGCGCAGCAGGCGCGACGGTGCGCACTTGTCGGCCATCCCCTGCGTCCCGGGGGCGAGACCCACGAGCGCCCGCGGGGCTCCACGCCGGGGCAGGATCACGGTGCCGGTGACGGCGACGGCCTGGCCGGTCGCGTTCGTCGACCGGTACAGGACCCGCCACGCCTCGCCGGACGCGGGGAGGCGGAACATCAGCGCGCGCGGCACGATCGGCTCCGCCCGCAGGACGTCGCCGGGAGCGCCGGGCGGCAGCGGGTCGGGCGGTGTGGAGAACGGGTCGGCGGCGGTCGCCACGCCGGGCGCGCCGGGCGCGACCGCGCAGACGGCGAGCACTATGGACAGACGTGACGTGACGGACAACGAGCAGCTCCTCAGCCGGTGCGGCCGGTTCCCCGCGGCCACACCGGCGGAAACCTACTGCGATCAGGCGCCGGCGGCCACCTCATGAGGCACCGTGCCCCACGCGCCCGCGCCAGCTTCCGCGCGTGCCCAGGACCGGGCGTCGCGCGGTGGCCGGCCGAGGGCGCGCTGCACGCCGTCGGCGGTGGCGGCGTTGCGGCCGTCGAGCACTTCCGTGAACAGGTAGCTCAGGAGCTCGATGAAGTCGGCCGGGACGCCCTCGGCGGCCAGGGCGCCGGTGAACTGCTCGAGCGTGAGTTCGACGTACGGCACCTCGCGCCCCGTCGCGGCACCGATCTCCGCGGCCGTCTCCGCGAACGTCAGCGACGCCGGTCCGGTCACCTCGTAGATCTCGCCCGCGTGGCCGTCCTCGGTCAGGGCGGCGACCGCGACGTCGGCGATGTCGTCTGCGTCGATGAACGGCTCACGGATGTGCCCGGGCACGGGGAGCGCCAGCTCGCCCGCGACGATGCTGGGCTGCAGGAAGCTCTCGCTGAAGTTCTGCAGGAACCAGCTCGCGCGCACGACGGTCGCGTCGATGCCGGGGGCGTCGAGGACGATCCGCTCGCAGACTTCGGCCTCGGGTTCGCCCCGGCCGGAGAGCAGCACGAGCCGCTCGACGCCGGCCGCGGTGGCTCGGGCGGTGAACTCCCGGATGACGTCATCGGCGCCCGGGACAGCGAGGTCGGGGACGTACGCGTGGTAGACGGCGCGGGCGCCGGCGAGCGCGGCGTCCCAGGTGGCCCGGTCCTCCCAGTCGAACGGCGGTTCGCCGTTGCGGGACCCGATGCGGACGGGCATGCCGCGCTCGGCCAGGCGGGCGGCGACGCGGCGGCCGGTCTTCCCGGTCCCGCCTGTGACGAGGGTGAGCTGTGCGGTGTGGTCGGTCATGGGCTGCATTGAAACGCCGGTCGGTGAGACGCTCCATAGCTCAGGGTCGCTTTTGCATACGCCAGCGTCTACGCTGTTGCGCGTGGATGCCGTCGCCGCACTGCTGGATGGGCCACGCGCCCGGGATGCGTTCCTCGTGCGGACCGTCATCGACCCGCCGTGGGCGCTGCACATCCAGGACGAGGCGCCGCTGACGATCGCGTGCATGGTGCGCGGCGACGGCTGGATCATCCACGAGGACGCGCCGCCGGTCCCGGTGCGCGCCGGGGACGTCGCGATCGTCCGCGGGCCCGATCACTACACCGTGGCCGACGACCCCGCGACGGCGCCGAGCATCCTCGTTCAGCCCAACGGGCGATGCACCACGCTCGACGACCGCGACCTCATGGACGAGATGCTGCTCGGTGTCAGGACCTGGGGGACGAACCTCGACGGGGCGACCCAGCTGCTCACGGGGACCTACTTCCTGGAGACCGAGGTCAGCACGCGGCTGCTCGCGGCGCTGCCCCGGCTCATCGTGCTCGACCGCTCCGAGCTGGACTCGCAGCTCGTCACCCTGCTCGCGAGCGAGATGGTCAAGGACGCGCCCGGGCAGGAGGCCGTGCTCGACCGGCTCCTCGATCTCCTGCTCATCTCCGCGCTGCGGGCCTGGTTCGCTCGGCCCGGCGCGCCGGCACCGGAGTGGTACCGGGCGATGGGCGACCCGGTGGTCGGGCGCGCCCTGCGGATCCTGCACGCGCAGCCCGCGGCGCCATGGACGATCGCGTCGCTCGCGCACGAGGTCGGCGTGTCGCGCGCGGCGCTGGCGCGGCAGTTCGGCGCGGCGGTCGGGCAGCCCCCGATGGCCTACCTCACGGAATGGCGCCTGACCCTGGCGGCGGACCTCCTGCGCGAGCCGGGCGCCACGCTTGCGTCGGTCGCCGACCAGGTCGGCTACGGCAGCGCGTTCGCGCTGAGCAACGCGTTCAAACGCGTGCGGGGCGTCAGTCCGCGGGAGTACCTCGCGACGGCGGCTTAGGCCACGAGCCGCGCGAACAGCCGCTCGAGCAGCGCCTCGGGGTTCTCGCACAGCCCGGTGTGGATCGGCGACGGCTGCACGATGGTCGACGACGCGGCGGTGACCCAGCCGAAGCGCTCGGACCGCGGGAGGTCCGCGACGGCGCCGGCCGCCGGGTCCCCGGCAAGCGCCGCTTCGACGCCTGCGAGATGACGCCGCAGCGCGTCGACGTCGAGGTCGGGATGCAGTGCGCGCAGCCGCCGCTCGTCGATCTGCGTGCGCACGCCGAGGTAGTTGTGGCGGCGGCTGAACACGACGACGCCGACGTTCACCGCCTCGCCGCGCTCGACGTCGGGGACGGCACGCAGCAGGGCGTACTGGTACTCCTCGCGGCCGGCGGTCATGCGGTGCGCGCCCCCTCTGCCTCGGAGGCGAACGCCCGTGGTGAGGTGAGGCGGGCGGCGAGGAAGGTGACGTACGCGGCCCGGTCGACGGTCGGGTCGGCCAGGAGGTCGTCGGGGATCAGCCCGACGATGCGCGCCACGACCTCATCCGTGACGCGGGGCGCACAGCGGGCGTCGGCATCGAGGATCGATCCGGCGCGCGGCAGCAGCACGTGGTCGGCGATCTGGGCGAACGGCTTCGTCGCGGCGTCTGTGGGCCACCCGGGCATGTGGTGACGGTAGAGCGCGGCGCCGTGGTCGATGAGCCACACCTGCTCGTGCCACGTCAGGAGGTTGGGGTTGCGGGGCGTGCGGTCGACGTTGAGCGTCAGCGCGTCGAGCCAGACGATGTCCGCGGCGGTGTCCGCGTCGAGTGGCGAGGTGGGTCCGTAGGGCAGTGAGCCAGGCAGGAAGTCCAGGCCGACGTTCACCCCGCCGCTGGCCTGGATGAGCTCCTGGATCTCGGCGTCGGGTTCGGCGCGCGCGAGGTCGGGGTCGATGTCGACGGCGACGATGTCCGGGACGGGGAGCCCGATCGCGCGGGCGAGCTCCCCTGCGACGACTTCGGCCACGAGCGCCTTCGGCCCCTGCCCGGCGCCGCGGAGCTTGACGACGTACAGGCCGTCGTCGTCGGCCTCGACCAGCGCGGGCATCGAGCCGCCCTCGCGCAGCGGGGTGACGTAGCGCAGCGCGGTGACGGTGCGGAGCGGCATCGCCGCGGACGGTACTGGTCGCGATCGACCGCAGGAAACGGTCGCCCAGCGCCCGTTTCCTGACGTGCGTTCGGCCGGCTACGCGCGCGGGAGCTCTTCCATCCGCTCGATCCACGCCATGAGCCGCGGCTGCTCGCGCACCCCGCAGACCTCCTGGAGGACATGCTCGAAGACGTACGGCAGCGTGCCTTCGTCCCACGAGGCGTAGCGCAGGAATGGCCACGCCACGACATCGGCTGCGGTGAGGCGCTCGCCGAACAGATACGGCCCACCGTGGGCGAGCAGGTCCTCGAACCACGGGGTCCAGGCGGCGAACTGCGCAGCCAGCGCCCGGGCCTCCTCCGACTCGCGACGGCCGGCCTGCCACAGCGCTTCAAGCGCGTTGGGCGGCCCCTTCCACACGCCGTTGAACCACTCGATGAACACGTCGACGCGCGCGCGAAGGACGGGGTCGTCCTCCGGCCACAGCCGCGGTTCGGGCGCGAGGTCGTCGAGCCAGCGCAGGATCACCGGGGAGTCGCAGATCACGGCGCCCTCGTGTTCGACGACCGGCACGAGCGACTGGCCGGACACCTCGATGACGGCCGAGCGCTCCTCGTACGGGTGCTCGATCCACTCGATCTGCAGGCCCTTCAGGCCCGCGGCGAGCGCGACGCGATCGACGTTGGCGGAGAAGGGAATGCTGTGGACGCGAAGCATGGTCAGGACCCTCCCATCGCGCGGCCCGCGCAGCCAGTCGGATCGCTCATGCCAGCCATCAGCAGAGGCCGGTAGCCTGCGGTTCGTGACCACCCTCGCCGATCTCCCCCTCCTCGCCTCCGGCAAGGTCCGCGAGATCTACGACCTGGACGACCGCCTGCTGCTGGTCGCGTCTGACCGCATCAGCACCTACGACGTCATTCACCCGACGCCGATCCCCGACAAGGGCAAGGTGCTCACCGGCATCTCGGTCTTC
>SYBY01000358.1 GCA_005788585.1 Actinomycetota bacterium
GGACCTCTTCGCCTACTGTGCGGAGAACATCCCGAAGTGGAACACGGTCTCGATCTCGGGCTACCACTTCCGCGAGAAGGGCTGCAGCGCGGTCCAGGAGGTCGCATTCACGCTGTCGAGCGGCATCGCGTACGTGACCGCTGCGATCGAGGCGGGCCTCGATGTCGACACCTTCGCGCCGCGCCTGGCGTTCTTCTTCAACGGCCACAACAACGTCTTCCAGGAGGTCGCGAAGTTCCGCGCGGCCCGGCGGATGTGGGCGACGATCATGAAGGAGCGCTTCGGGGCGAAGAACCCGAAGTCGATGATGCTGCGCTTCCACACGCAGACCGGCGGCGTCACGCTCACGGCGCAGCAGCCGCAGAACAACATCGTCCGCGTCGCGCTGCAGGGCTTCGCCGCGGTGTGCGGCGGGACGCAGTCGCTGCACACCAACGGCTTCGACGAAGCGCTGGCGCTGCCCACCGAGGAGGCCGCGAAGATCGCGCTGCGCACGCAGCAGATCATCGCCGCGGAGTCGGGTGCGACCGACACCGTCGACCCGTTCGCGGGCTCGTTCTTCATCGAGTCGCTGACCGATGAGATCGAGTCGCGGGCCTACGAGCTCATCGACAAGGTCGACCAGCTCGGCGGCTCGAAGAACGCGATCGAGTTCATCACCGGCGAGATCGACGAGTCCGCCTGGGGCTACCAGGAGCGCTACCGCATCGAGCAGGACATCGTCGTCGGCGTGAACTCGTACGTCGAGGAGGAGCTGCAGGTGCCGGACCTCCTGCGCGTCGACCCCGAGTCCGAGCGCGAGCAGGTCGACCGCCTGAAGGCGTTCAAGGAGAACCGCGACCAGGCGCTGGTCGACACCCGCCTGGAGGAGCTGCGCGAAGCCGCCCGCGGCACCGACAACCTGCTGCCGTTCATCAAGCAGGCGCTGAAGGACCGCGCGTCGATGGGCGAGGTCTGCGGCGCGATGCAGGACGTCTTCGGCAAGTACGCGCCGACGTTCTGAGGCCGGCTGACGTGTGACGGATTCGCGCACATCCTGTGCGCGAATCCGGATCACCCCCACGCGCCGGGCCCGTCGATACGCTGCGCGCGTGACTTTCTACGAGTTCGTCCTCTTCGTCCACATCATCGGCGTCGTCGCCGCGTTCGGTGTCACGTTCGCGTACCCGCTGATGGGCGCGTTCGTCTCCCGGACCGACCCGCGGGCGCTGCCGACGTTCCACCGCGCGCAGGCGTTCGTCGGACGGACGCTGATCTCGGGCGGGATGCTCATCGTCTTCGTCGCGGGCGCCTACCTGGCGACCGACGCGGAGGTGTGGGCCGAGATGTGGGTGTCGATCCCGCTCCTCATCCTGGTCATCCTCGGCGGTCTGGGCGGCATGTTCTTCGGCCCGCAGGAGACCAAGGCCGCGGAACTCGCCGAGCGGGACCTCGCCGCCGGCGGCGAGCTGTCGGCCGAGTACCAGGCGGTGGCGGGGCGGATCGCGACGGTGGGCAAGGTGGCGTCGCTGCTGATCCTCATCGCGGTCTTCTTCATGACCGTCAAGCCCGGCTGAACCCGCGCCGGGTGCACGTCCGCGTGCACGGTCGGTGTTCTGTCGACCACCGGCAGGAGCACACCCCGCCGCGGTGAAACCCCGAGGCGATGGACGAGCTGTGTGTGCAACGACGCCTGGTCAAGTCTCCCCCCGAACTGTGGGCGGAAGTCAGCGATCTCGAGGCCCTGAGCCGCCACCTCGACCTCTTCGGTGAGATCCGCATCTCCCGGCTGGATCCCGAGAGCACCGTTGCCTGGGAGGGCGACCGCGCCAGCGGCACGGTGGTTTTGGATCCGGCGGGATGGGGAACGAAGGTCACGCTGACCGCCGCGATGCGGGAGCCGGCCGTGCCGGAGCCCGCACCAGAAGGCCCGCCCGCCCGCGAGGTCGACGGTTCCGCGCCGCAGGCGCAGCAGCAGGAGGGGGAGACCGGCGACACGACACCTGTCGCCGCGATGGAGCAGGCCGGTGGGCCCGCTGTCGACCCGCCCGCCGCCGCGCCGCCGCGCCCCGGACCGTCGACCGCCGGGTCGGAGAAGCGCGGGTTCTTCGCCCGGCTGTTCCGTCGCCGGGAGGCCGAGCCTCAGCGTCAGCCTGACCCTGAGCCTGTGGTCGCCACGGTCGCGCCACCCCCGCCGCCGGTCGTGCCCGAGCCGCCTGTGGTCGAGGTCGCCCCGGTCGAGCCCCCGCTGGACCCGGTCGACGCGGAGACCGCGCTGGAGCAGGTGCTCGACACGCTGGGGGCAGCGCATCACAGGCCGTTTTCGCGGTAAGTCCCCTACGCTTCGGGCCATGACCCGCCAGAAGTCACTGGAGACCTACGAGGAGAAGCTGGGCCAGCTCAACGATCTCCGCGAGCAGGCCATCCACTCCGCCACCGAAGCCGCCGTCGAGAAGCAGCACGCGAAGGGCAAGTACACCGCCCGCGAGCGCATCGAAAAGCTCCTGGACCCGGGGTCCTTCCAGGAACTCGACACCTTCGTGCGTCACCGCACGTACGACTTCGACATGCAGAAGAACCGGCCGTGGGGCGACGCCGTCGTCACCGGTCACGGCACGATCGACGGCCGCACCGTCTGCGTCTTCAGCCAGGACTTCACGGTCGTCGGCGGCTCGCTGGGCGAGGTCATGGCCGAGAAGATGTGCAAGGTCATGGACCTGGCCGCGAAGATCGGCTGCCCGGTCATCGGCCTCAACGACTCCGGCGGCGCCCGCATCCA
>SYBY01000359.1 GCA_005788585.1 Actinomycetota bacterium
CGGGCCCACGGTCATCAAGTCCCAGGTCCTCACCGGAGGACGGATGAAGGCCGGCGGCGTCAAGTTCGCCGACACGCCCGACGAGGCCCGGCAGCACGCCGAGGACATCCTCCAGCTCGAGATCAACGGCCACTGGCCGCGCGGCGTCCTCGTCGACCCGAAGGCCGAGGTCAAGCAGGAGTACTACGCCGGCGTCGTCTGGGACGGCACCGCCAAGAAGCCGCTGATGCTCTTCAGCGACATGGGCGGCATCGACATCGAGCAGGTCGCCGAGGACCATCCCGAGCACGTTGGGCGCGGGCACTTCTCGGCCCTCGAGCCGTTCCACGACTTCCAGGCCAAGCAGGTCATCGCCGCGGCCGGCGTGACCGGCAAGCCGCTGCAGCGCCTCACCCCGGTGCTGGCGCGCCTCGCACGGCTGTTCCTGGAGAACGACATGCTGCTGGCGGAGATCAACCCGCTGGCCGAGCTGACCGACGGCTCCTTCGTCGCGCTCGACGCGCACATGGAGATGGAGGACGAGGGCATGCCCCGCCAGAAGGCGCTCATCAAGGCGCTGGGCATCGGGGCCGAGGAGGGCACCCGCGAGGGCCACACCCCCACCCCGTTCGAGGAGGCCGTCAAGGCGATCGACGCCGCCGACCACCGCGGCGTCATCCAGGGCAAGGACACCGGCTTCCACGGCAACATCGGCCTGGTCATCGGCGCCGGTGGCGGCTCGCTGACGCTGACCGACGCGGTCCGCCAGCAGGGCGGCAAGCCGGCGAACTACTCCGAGATCGGCGGCAACCCGTCGGTCGCGAAGGCCTGTGGCCTCGCCAAGGAGGTCCTGCAGAAGGACGGCGTCGAGAAGATCGCGGTGATGATGTCGATCGTCTCGAACACCCGCGTGGACATCGTCGCGCGCGGCGTCATCAAGGCCTGCCTCGAGCTGGGCAAGGACCCGGGCGAGACCATCGCCATCTTCCGCATCCCGGGCGCCTGGGAGGACGAGGGCTTCAAGATCCTCGACAAGTACGGCATCGAGTACTGCGACCGCTCTGTCTCCCTGTGGGACGCGGCCGGCCGCGCGGTGGCCAAGATTCAAGGCCCACCACCCGCCCCCGCCACGGAGGTCGCCGCATGAGCATCCTCATCGACGAGAACACGACGTTCATCATCCAGGGCATCACCGGCCGCGAGGCGGTCAACCTCACCCGTGAGTGCCTGGACTACGGCTCGAAGATCGTCGGCGGCGTGACCCCCGGCCGCAAGGGCCGCGAGGTCCACGGCGTGCCGGTCTTCGACACCGTCGAGCAGGTCGTCGCGCACAACGGCGGCGTCGTCCCGGACGGCTCGGTCGTCACCGTGCCGCCGGCCGGCACGAAGGACGCGGTCATCGAGGCGCTCGACGCCGGCATCAAGACCATCGTCATCGTCACCGAGCGCATCCCGCGCCGCGACGTCGCCGCGATGGTCGAGTTCGCCGACCAGAAGGGCGCGCGCATCATCGGCCCGAACTGCCTGGGGCTCATCGTCCCCGGCGTCGCGAAGATGGGCGGCATCGGTGGTCCGGCGAAGAACGCCGAGCAGGCCTACCAGCCGGGCAGCGTCGGCGTGATGAGCCGCTCCGGCGGCATGACGACGGAGATCTCCTCGACCCTGACGGCCGCCGGCCTCGGCGTCTCCACGGCGGTCTCGATCGGCGGCGACGCGATCATCGGCTCGACGTACGCGGAGCTCATGCCGTACTTCGAAGCCGACGAGCAGACGCAGGCCATCGTCATCTACACCGAGCCGGGCGGCCGCATGGAGGCCCAGCTCTCCGCGTGGGTGAAGGAGAACAACTCGCGCCTGCCGATCATCGCCTTCATGGCAGGCAAGTTCATGGACGACGAGGAGATGCAGGGCATGTCCTTCGGGCACGCCGGCACGATCGTCGAGGGCAAGGAAGACAGCGCGACCGAGAAGATCGCCCGCCTCCAGGAGGCCGGCATCCCCGTCGTGGAGCGGATCGACGAGATCCCCGACCTCGTGAAGGCCAAGATCGCTGAGAGGAGCGCGGCATGAAGAAGGACGCCATCTTCATCGGCGTCGAGGTCGACGACGCGGTTGCGTCGGACCCGGCCATGGGCGCCAAGCTCGACGAGGTCTGCCCCGTGAACATCTTCAAGGGGACGGACGCGGGCGTGGACATCGTCGACGAGAACATCGACGAGTGCGTGCTCTGCGGGCTGTGCATCGACGCGGCGCCCGCGGGCACCGTGAAGATCCACAAGCTCTACTCCGGGGAAGTCCTCCCCGCCTGATGGGTCGCTGGCCGGCGCCTCCGGGCGCCGGCTACAGCATCTTGCGCAGGACGCCGAACGCGCCGCGCACGACCTCGCGCTGGAGCTTCTGGCCCTCGCGGCTGCGCAGGTAGTCGCCGATCGCCTCCGGCCCCGGCTTGCTGAAGTCCGGCGGTGGGATGCGCTTGGGCTTGGGCTGCGGCGCCTCGGCCGGTTCGGCGGGCGGTTCAGCCGCCTCGCGCACGCGCTCGGTGAGCTGCTCGCGCGCACTCGCGCCGTCCTGCCGGGCCCCGTACTTCGCGTACAGCGGTGAGGCCTTCGCCGCCGCGTCGATGTCGTCGGCGGGGTCCATCCGCGAACGCGGTGCGGGCAGCCGGCTGTGCACCAGCGGCGTCGGGACACCCCGCTCGTCGAGCACGGTGATCGCGGCCTCGCCGATGCCCATCGACGTCAGCAGCGTCGCCGTGTCGTAGAACTCGCTCTTCGGGAAGGTCTTGACCGTCGCGCGCAGCGCCTTCTCGTCGTCGGGCGTGAACGCGCGCAGGGCATGCTGCAC
>SYBY01000360.1 GCA_005788585.1 Actinomycetota bacterium
GACCGACGGGTGGTTCTGGTTGGCGAGGATGTTCGCCTCGAGCTCCTTGGCCGCCAGGCGCCGCACGTCGGCGCGGGCGAGGTACTGGGTCTTCACGGCGTAGACCGGGATCTCGGACCAGATCATGATCCCCGCCTCGTCGGCGAGCTCATGCAGCTGCGGGTGCAGCGGGTAGTGCGAGCGCAGCAGCGTCGCGCCGATCTCCTTGGTCTCCGCGATGATCGCCCGGCGCTGGGCGCTGCCGATCGCGAAGCCCAGGTTCGGGTCGTCCTCGTGGATGCCCATGCCGCGGTAGTTCAGCTTCTTGCCGTTCAGCAGCATGGTGCCGTCGGGCTGCAGCTTGATCGTGCGGATGCCCGTCTTGACCATCCAGCCGACCCGCAGCGCGTTCTCGCCGCGCCCGCGCACGTCGACGCGCGTCGTGTAGAGGTTCGGGCTCCCCGGCTCCCAGAGCTTCGGGTTGCGGACCGTGATGCGCCGCGACACGGTCGCGAACTTCTTCGGTCCCACGGTCGCGGCGCCGAGCATCATCCGCCGGCCGCCGAAGTTCACCGTGGCGCGGATCCGCTCGGGGCGGTCGCCGTAGTTGCGCAGCGTGGCGCGCACGAGCACCTTGGCGTCACACGCCGCGCAGTCCAGCTCGGGGCGGACGACCATCCTGGAGATGTCGACGCGGTCGATCTGGCGCAGGTAGACCTCGCGCAGGATGCCGCCGTAGTTCCACCAGCCGCCCGCGGGGGTGCCGGCGACCGTCAGGCCCGACGGCGGGAAGTCCGTCGGGTAGCGGCGGTTGTCGACGCGGACGACCAGGCGGTTCGTGCCCTCGCGCTTGAGGTACCCGGAGGGCAGGCGGATCTCCCAGGGCAGGTACGCGCCGTTGTTCGTCCCGACGGGCTTGCCGTTCAGCCACACGCGGGCGCGGTAGTTGACCGACTCGAACCGGATGACGTAGCTGTAGCGGCGCGAGGCGCTGGGCAGCTTGAAGTCCTTGCGGTACCACCCGACGGTGCCGACCATCGACTCGACGCTGGTGTCCGTCGCGTTCCACGCGTTGGGCACCGTGGTGGCCGTCCACCCGGCACGGCTGGTCTGCCGCTGGAAGCCCTGCGTGTCGCCGAGACCGGTCTGGTCCAGGCGGAACAGCCACTCGCCGCCCATGATCAGGCGGTTGGTCGGGCCGGTCTCGTAGCCGAGGCCGGTCTTCGACAGCCCGCTCTGCGCGGACGCGGGCGAGGTGACGGCGAACGCCGCGACGAGCGCGACGAGCAGAGTGAGGAGCGTGCGAGGGGAAGTCATGCCGGGGCTTGCAACACGCGCATCGGCCGAAGGTCGCGCTGCGGTTCCTACGGGCAGCTCGACTCGCGGCCGATCGGCGCGCTCAGGCGCTGCAGGGTAACGGACGCCCCTGTCAGCGCCGATCCCTCGCGACGCACGAGCACGCACTGGACGGTGGGCAGGCGACCATCCGTCTGCCAGACGACACGCGCCTGGCCCGTCTGACTGCCGAGCGCGTGGGACGTCGGCGCGTCGTAGCGGACGATCTCCAGGTCCCCCGGTCCCCGTACGCGCGCCGTCGCGGCCCGGGCGAGGGCCTCGCAACGCGCGTCCGGGCAGTCGAGCTGATCGACGACCGCGTCGGCGTCGCCGGCGAGCTGGGCGGTCAGCAGGTCCTCGACCTTCCCGCGCTCGACCGTGTCCGTGTACAGCCAGCGCGCCACGAGGAACGAGATCCCGAGGAAGACGACGACGGCGAGGGCGAGGAGCGCGGCGCGCACGGCGCCGCAGGCTACCCCGCTACGCGGCGCGCTCGTCGTCGGCGTTGAGCTCGAGGAACCGCTGGACCGACGTCTCCTGCTGGGTGAGCCGCTCGGCGGTCGCCCGCGCGTGGTCGGCGGCGCGCTCGAGGAAGTCCTCCAGGCACGCCTCGGGGTCGTCGCTCAGCGGATAGACGTGGGCCACGTCCTGTTGCGCGCACGCGATCCCCATCGGCGGGCGGCCCTCGGCCAGCGGCCGGGCGCCGCACACCGGCACCACCGTGAGATGGCGCTCGGGCGCGCGCAGGGCGACCGGGAGCAGGCGGTGGGCGGGGAGCTGAACGGAGAGATCGATGGACCGGTCCAGGCCGACGGTCCCGCCCGCCGCGTCGGCGAGGGGCTCGGCCCAGACCGCGAGGACGGTGTCCGCGGCGACGATCGCGTCACGGAGCACGCGCGCCTGCTCGGCGTAGAGCGCCTCGGCGGAATCGCGGTCCTCGGCGTCGTGCAGGTCGAGGTCGACAGGCACGCGCAGAAGGTCACCGGTGCCCACCTTCATCCCGGCACCCCGCGCGCCGTGGGCGACGTAGGTCTGGATGGTCCCGAGGTCCCGGCGCCCGTGGAAGATCACCGTGAGCGCCTCGGACATCGGCAGGCCGCCCACGCTCAGGGCCACCGCGGCTGAGTCGTCGGGTTCCAGCAGCGCCCGCTGCAGCAGGTCGTCAGCGTCGTCCATCCTGCCCTCCTTCGGATCCTTCTCGTCCGTCCAGGTGATCGTCGCCCGGCGGCCTGTTCAGTGTTATCGACCGACAGGCGGAAACGACGCACCACGAGGTCGATAGATTGGCCGGACATGAAGCTGCTCTACAAGCCCCTCGGCATCGTGCTCGGCCTCCTCGCGGGCTGGCTCGGCCGCGAGGCGTTCCAGCGCGTGTGGGCGCTGATCGACCAGGAAGCGCCGCCGAAGCCGACCACCGAGGACGCGAGCTGGGCCAAGGCGCTCACCGCCGCCGCGCTGCAGGCTGCCATCTTCGCGGTCGTCCGCGCCGCCGTCGACCGGGCGGGCGCGACGTGGTTCCGCGACTTCACGGGCGTGTGGCCCGGACCCAAGCACCAGGAGGCCGCAGAGGATGCGTGACCCGGGCCTGACCGCCGTCGGCACCTGGAGCGGCGGCGTCTTCATGCATTTCGGCGAGGAGATCTCCGAGGAGCGCCTGGTGCAGGTCCTGCGCCCCGGCGGCGGGATCGACACGGTCGTGACGGCCGACGTGTACGGCACGGGCGACGCCGACACGCTGCTCGGCCGCGCCCTCGATGGCGTCCCGCGCGACGAGTACTGCGCCGTCGGGATCGTCGGACACGACTTCTACACCGGCGAGCGCGCCGGAGCCAAGGGCTTCCCCCGCTTCACCGACCCCGCGCTGCGCGGGCCGGAGGGCTACGCGGACTACCTGAAGATGGCGACCGAGCGCAGCCTCGAGCGGCTCGGGATCGACCGCTTCGACCTGCTCATGCTCCACAACCCCGACCGGATCGGGTACTCCGACCCGGCGGTCTGGGACGGCATGGCGGCGCTGCGTGACGCGGGGCTCACCCGGCTGCTGGGCGTGGCGCCCGGCCCGGCGAACGGCTTCACCCTCGACCTCATCTCGTGCTTCGAGCGGTTCGGCGCGCTGATCGACTGGGCGATGATCATCCTCAACCCGCTCGAGCCCTGGCCCGGCGAGCTGTGTCTCGGCGCCGCCGAGCAGGCCGGCATCAAGGTCATGACGCGCGTCGTGGACTACGGCGGGCTGTTCTGGGGCGACATGCAGCCCGGGCACGAGTTCCTCAGCCGCGACCACCGTGCGTACCGGCCGCCGGGCTGGGTGGACGCGGGACTGGAGAAGGTCGCGCGGATGCTGCCCATCGCCGAGCGGCACGGCCTCACCCCGCTGCAACTGGCGTGCCAGTGGAATCTCGCGCACGGGCCCGTGGCGAGCGTCGTCCCGACGCTGCTGCAGGAGTCGTCACCGAACGCCAAGACGGTGGAGGAGCAGCGCGCCGAACTCGCCGCGCTCCCCGCCGACGTACGGCTCACGGCCGACGAGGTCGCGGAGATCCGGTCCATCGGGGACAACACGAACTCCATGGCGCTGAAGGGCGCAGCCCCCGATCACGAGGGCCCCGACCTCCCCGACCGCTGGACGATCGATCCGGAGCTCGCCGAGTTGGCGGGCCGGTGGCGGATCGATCCGGCGCGCGACCTCGCGCTGATCAGCTGACGGGCGCGACGCGCGCCATGAGCCGGCGCGCGATCCGCACGACCAGCTCGCGGTCGTACGTGGTGGCGAACGCGAAGCGCCGCTCTGAGTCCGCGCCGCTGTCCCCGAGGTCGCGTGCGACGAACGCGCCGGCGAAGTGGGGTCCGAGGACGCAGACGTCCCATTCATCCATGAGCGGGTCTCCGTGCTCGATCGTCGCGCCGCGGACGTCGCCGTCGGCGTGGTGCTCGAGCCCTGCACCGAGCGCCCCGACGAAGGCCAGGCGCTGCGCGAGGTCGGTGTAGCGCTGACGGGTGTCTCCGGTGTACCGCTCGGCGGTCTGGAAGGTCGCGAGGAGCACGCCCGCGTGGTCGAGCCGTCCAGCGTGCGCTTCGAGCTGGCGCGAGAGGGCGAAGAGCAGGCGCTTCGGGCCCTCGCGGACGTCCAGCAGCCCGGCCACGGCGTCGAAGGGTGTGCCGTGCCCATCGTCGCCCGAGAGGCTCTCTCCCGGCGGCAGGAGCGGCTCCACGGGCATGCGCGCCGCAGCAGGCAGAGGGCCGGGGCGGCCGAAGTGCCATCCCTGGCCGTGCGTCGCGCCCAAGGCGCGAGCCCGCACGACGTGGTGCTCGTGCTCGATGCCCTCCGCGAGCACCAGCGCGCCCTTGCGCTCGGCGTGCGCGTTGACGGCGTGGACGGTCTCCGCGAGATCGGCGGTCAGCGGCGCCTGGGTGAGCGCGAGGTCGAGCTTGATGACATCGGGCAGCACGAAGGGCATGAGGGCGAGCGACCGGGGGTCGACGCCGACGTCATCGAGCGCGAGCGCGACGCCGCGCTCACGGAGGACCGGCAGCGCCTCGAGGATCGCCCGGGGGTGATCGTTGAGCTCGCGCTCGGTGATCTCCAGGATCGGCTGGAACATGGCCTCCGCGCGCTCGAACAGCGAGAACGCCTCGGGCGGGGGCGTGGTGGCGATCGCCTCGGGCTCGCAGTTGATGAACAGCGACCGGCGAAGTCCGTGCTCCACCGCGCCACAGAGCGCGGCGATGCGACAGGCCCAGTCGAGCTCGATGAGACGCCCGTGGGCCCGCGCGGCGTCGAACAGCAGGTCCGGGCGCGCCAGCGGCGACTCGCCCCTGACGCGGGCCAGCGCCTCGTACGCCACGACCTGGCCGGTCGCCAGGTCGACGATCGGCTGGTACGCCGGCTCGAGCAGCCCGTCCCGCAGGATGCGGTCGAGCTCAGACGCGGGCGCAGCGATATCCATGGCGGCCGACGGACGCATACAGGGATCCATCGGCGTGGGCGCCGCGTGACGTGAATCTGCCGACAGATGTTCGGCGTTCCTACTCCCAGTTCGTCGCGAGCTGGTAGATCACGAGGAAGTTGATCGCGATCAGGATGCAGCTCCAGACCGGGTAGGCGCCGATCGACAGGAAGTTCACGAGGATCGCGAAGAACGCGCCGAGCATGCCGAGACCGGCGCCCAGGCCGTGGCCGGTGTAGATGAGGCCCGCGACGACCAGCTGGAACGACCCGATGATCAGGTAGACGATGCCCCACGTCTGCAGCGCCTCGAAGAGCAGCGCGCTCTCGCGGAAGAACTCCTTGTTCGACAGCGCCGAGATGCCCCAGATGAGGTTGAGGCTGCCGGTGATGACGATGACGACGGCAGCGAAGACCCAGCCGCTCGGGATACGGGACGTGGTGGCAGACATGGCGTGAATCTACTGCCGGGATCGGCCGCCGCGCAGCACGAAACCGCGCTGGGCGAGCACCTCGACCGCGTCCTCGAACCCCGCGAAGTCGCGGGCGCGCAGGAGGTCCACCGGGCGTCCCGCGGGACCGGCGGAACGCAGCCAGCGCTGGAGCGTCTCGTCGCCGAGCTGTGCGGCCGGCTCGTTGGTCAGCGCGAGCAGGATCGGGAGCTCGGGACAGTGGTCGAGCTCGCCGGTGATGACCGCGATCGGATCGACGTCGAGGATCTCGCACAGCTCGTCGTCGCTGAGGCCCAGGCGGGTCATCAGCGTGACGGCGGGCGAGATCATCGGCGCGCGATCAGAACAGCTGGTTCTCTCCGCCGAAGACCTCGCTCACGGAGTCATCCGTGAAGATCCGGCGGACGGAGTCCGTGAGCAGCTCGGCGCAGGACAGGACGCGGATGTTGTCCGGCGCGCCCTCGCGCAGCGGGATGGTGTCCGTGACCACGATCTGCTCGAACTTGCTCGCGGCGAGGTTCTGGAACGCGTTGCCGGAGAGGATGGGGTGCGTCGCCGCGGCGTACACGCGGGTGGCGCCGGCGTCGAGCACCGTCTGGCCGGCGGCTGCGAGCGTGCCGGCGGTGTCGATCATGTCGTCGACGATGACCGCAGTCTTGCCCTTGACGTCACCGATGACGTAGCCGATCTCCGCCACCTGCTGGGCGGGGCGCTCCTTGTCGAGGATCGCGAGCTCCGCGCCGATCTTCGACGCGAACTTCTTGTTCAGCTTCACGCGGCCGGCGTCCGGCGCGACGACGACGAGGTCCTGGAGGTTCAGGTCGCCGAAGTACTGCGTGAGCATGAAGAGCGCCGTCATGTGGTCGACGGGCACGCTGAAGAACCCCTGGATCTGGCCGGCGTGCAGGTCCATCGTCAGGACACGGTCGGCTCCCACGCTCTCGAGCATCCGCGCGACGACACGGGCGGAGATCGGCTCGCGCGGCGCGGACTTCTTGTCCTGCCGGCTGTAGCCGAACCACGGCGCCACGGCGATGACGCGGTGCGCGGACGCCCCGACCGCCGCGTCGATCATGAACATGAGCTCCATGAGCGCATCGTTCGCCGTCAGGCCCGCCTTCGGGTTCGCGCAGATCGGCTGGACGATGAACACGTCCGCCCCGCGGATCGACTCCTCGTAGCGGCAGTACACCTCGCCGTTCGAGAACGTCTTGAGCGTGACCCCACCGAGGTCGACGCTGAGCTTGTCGGCGATCTTGGCGGCCAGCTCGGGATTCGCCCGGCCGCTGAACAGCATCAGGTGCTTGTCGTACCCCAGGTCCAGACGCGTC
>SYBY01000361.1 GCA_005788585.1 Actinomycetota bacterium
CCGGTGACCTGCGGGTAGGACGGGCGGTTCAGCGGGCCGAGGCCGCCGATGAGCACCCGGCAGGTGACGGTGTCCTGCCCGCCGTTGATCGACAGCCGCCAGAGCTGCGCGGCGTCGTCCCACTCCGCCGCGGTCATCCGGCTGTTGAAGCGGATCTTCGGGCGGATGCCGAACTGGTCGGTGGTGCGCTCGATGTAGTCGCGGATCTCGGCCTGCGGGGAGAAGGTGCGCGACCAGTCCGGGTTCTGCGCGAACGAGAACGAGTACAGGTGGCTGGGCACGTCGCACGCGCAGCCGGGGTAGTCGTTGTCGCGCCACGTGCCGCCGACGCTGGCGCCCTGTTCGAGGACGACGAAGTCGGTGCGGCCCTCCTGCTGGAGCCGGATCGCCATGCCGAGGCCGGCGAAACCGCTGCCGACGACGACGACGTCGTGGTCCGGAGTGGGATGGGAGTACACGGTGGGGTCCTTGGGGAGGAGGTTGCACTGCCGTAACTTGCAGTTGCGTAACTTACGGCGCTGTAAGTACCATGTCAAGGGTGACGAGATCCCCCCGCATGTCCGGCGAGGAACGGCGCGAGCAGCTCCTCGACACCACGCTTGCCCTGATCGCCCGCGAAGGCTTCACCGGGGTCTCGATCGACGCGGTCGCCAAGGCCGCGGGCATCTCGCGACCGATCGTCTACGGCCACTTCCAGGATCTGGAAGGGCTGTTCAACGCGTTGCTCGACCGCGAAGCCGGACGCGCGATCGCTCAGCTGGCCGCCGTGCTGCCGAGCGCCGGCGACTCCCGCCCCGTGCCCGCGGTCGCCACCGACGCATTGCGTGGATACCTCGAGGCCGTCGCCGCCTCGCCGCTGACGTGGCAGCTCATCCTCATGCCGATCGAAGGCTCGCCGCGCGTGCTCCAGGAGCGCGTGGCTCGCGACCGCGCAGCCGTGCGCGTGCAGCTCGCGGCGGTCCTGGCCGAAGGCCTGCGCCGCGAGGACATCGACCCCGCGGGCGTCGACCTGGAGCTCGCCGCCCACATCGCGCAGGGCGTCTCCGAACATGCGGCCCGGCTCGTGATCACCGAGCCCGACGCCTACCCCGTCGCGCGGATCATGGCGCTCGCCGAACAGGCGGCAGGGGCGATCCTGGCGACCGTCCTGCGCTGACCACCCTCGTTGTCGTCTCGCGCCACCGGTACGGGATGCGATTGGCGTCCAGCCACTGCCCCGGAAGCCGGAGCGGGGCGTACGCTGAAGCGTCATGGGTGCGCACGACGTCGACTGGGTGATCATCGGCTCCGGGTTCGGGGGCAGCGTCTCGGCGCTCCGCCTGGCCGAGAAGGGCTACTCGGTGCAGGTGCTCGAACAGGGCAACCGCATCTCCGACGAGGACCTCCCCGGGTCGACCTGGGACCTGCGCCGCTACTTCTTCGCCCCGAAGTTCGGCCTGCGCGGCATCCTGCGCCTCGCCGCCTTCAAGGACGTGTTCGTGAGCGCCGGCGCCGGCGTCGGTGGTGGCAGCCTCGGCTACGCGATGACGCTGTACACGCCTCCGCCCGCGTTCTTCCTCGACCGGCAGTGGCCGAGCGGCCATGACTGGCACGCCGAGCTCGCCCCGCACTACGAGACCGCCCAGCGGATGCTCGGCGTGACCGACGCGGCGGTCGGCGACCCGGCCGACCAGCTGCTGCTCGAGTACGGGCGCGAGATCGGGTGCGCGGACACCTACCGCACCGCGCGCGTGGGCACGTACCTCGACACCCCGGGCGAGACGGTCGCCGACCCGTACTTCGGCGGAGAGGGACCGGCGCGCACCGGGTGCACGACGTGCGGGCGCTGCATGATCGGCTGCCCCGTCGGGGCGAAGAACAGCCTGCCGAAGAACTACCTCTGGTTCGCCGAGCGACGCGGCGCGCGGATCACGCCGCAGCGTGAAGTCGTGACGCTCCGCCCGCTGGGCGCACGCGGCGAGGACGGCTGGGAGATCGTGCATGAGCGCGCGGGCGCGTGGCGGCGCAAGGACCGCCAGGTCATCCGCGCGCGCGGCGTCGTCGTCGCCGGCGGCACCCTCGGCACGAACCAGCTCCTCGCGCAGGCGCGCGAGAACGGCGACCTGCCGCAGGTCTCCCCGCGCCTGGGCGACCTCGTCCGCACGAACAGCGAGGCCGTCCTCGGCGTCACCGTCCCGACCGACTACGACCAGGGCCTCATCGACCGCGTCGCGATCAACTCGTCCATCTACCCCGACCCGCACACGCACGTCGAGACCGTCGTCTACGGCAAGGGCGGCGGCGCGATGCGCGGCATCTTCACCCTGCTGACCGGCGACGGCTCCCGGGCCATCCGTCCGCTGAAGCTGTTCGGCCAGATCGCCCGCCACCCGCGGCGCTACCTCTCGCTCATGTTCTCCCCGGGCTGGTCGGAGCGCACGATCATCGTGCTCGTCATGCAGTCGCTGGACAACGCGATCCGCCTGCGCGCGAAGACCGGCCGCAACGGCCGCGTGCGCCTGCAGACCGAGGAGGACCCGCAGCGGCCGAACCCGCGGTTCATCCCGGTCGCCAACGACTTCACCGAGTGGCTGGCCCGGCGCACGGGCGGCATCGCGGCGTCGTCGGTCCTGGAGTCGCTGTTCTCGATCCCCTCGACCGCGCACTTCCTCGGAGGGGCGGTCATCGGCGAGACCGCACAGGACGGCGTCGTCGACGCCGACCAGCGCGTGCACGGCTACGAGCACCTGCTCGTGTGCGACGGCTCGGCGGTCCCGGCGAACGTCGGCGTCAACCCGTCCCTGACGATCACGGCGATGACCGAGCGCGCCATGGCGCAGATCCCCGCGAAGGACGGCGTCGTGGCCGAGCACATCGGCACCGCGCCGATCGCGGGGAAGACGGCGACGGCAGAGCCCGAGTCGCTCGCGCCGCTGCCGGTCGTCCACGCCTGAGCTCGACGCGGAACCCACAACTATCGTGGGTTTCGCGTCACGATCCGTGACCGTGGCGCGCAACCCACAACTATCGGGGAGTTCGCGTCGAGGTCCCCCTGCCACACTGTGTTGGTACATCCCCGCGCACGTCCCGCCTTCCCGCGCGGGCGCCCCAGCGCCTGGACCCAGACCCGCCCGCGCATCCTCACCCGCGCCGGGCGGCCACGCCTGAAAGGACCCACGAATGCCCAATGCCGTGATCGTCGATGCCGTCCGCACCCCGGTCGGCCGCGCGTTCAAGGGCTCGCTCGCGTCGCTGCGACCCGACGAGACCCTCGCCTACACCATCGACCAGCTCCTGGAGCGCAACCCCGGTGTCGATCCGTCGACGGTCGAAGAGGTCATCGCCGGCTGTGGTCTGCCGCAGGGCCTGCAGGCCAACAACATCGCCCGCATCTCGGTCCTGCTGAGCGAGAAGCTCGGCCAGGAGACCAACGGCATCACCGTCTCGCGCTACTGCGCGTCCGGCCTCGACGCCGTCCGCAACGCCGCGAACGCGGTCGCCGCGGGCCAGGGTGACGTCTACATCGCCGGCGGCGTCGAGTTCGTCTCGCGCTACAACGCCGCGCAGGAGGCCGCCCACCCGGAGGACCAGAACGAGAAGCTCCAGGGCAAGGAGCCGGGCCAGCCCGACGCGTACATCGCCATGGGCCTGACG
>SYBY01000362.1 GCA_005788585.1 Actinomycetota bacterium
ACGCGCCCTTCGGCGAGCAGCCCCTGGTACTTCTTCTTCGGCTTGCCGAGGTCCCAGCGCTCGATGAGCGCCTCCGCGACGTCGAAGCCGACGTTGTGCCGGGTCCCCGCGTACCGGGAACCCGGGTTGCCGAGCCCGACGATCAGCCAGTCGGCGGGCGCCGACGCCCCCCGCAGCCGCATCGGGCGGCGGTGCTACTCGTCGGAGCCGCCGGCGTCGCCCGCGGCCTCGCCGCCGGCCTCGCCCACGACTTCGGTCTCGGTCTCGACGCCCTCGTCGGCCTCGGTGGAGAGGCGCGGCGCAGTGACGCTGAAGAGCACGACCTCGTCGAGCCCCTCGCCCACGAGCGTGACGCCGTCGGGCACGGGGATCGTGTCCACGAAGACGGTGTCGCCGATCTCGACGGTGGAGGCGTCGACCTCGAGCACCTCGGGGATCGACGTCGGGAGCGCCTCGACCTCGACCTCACGGGTCTGCTGCTCGAGGACGCCGCCCTCCTTGATGCCGGGGGCGTTCTCGTAGTTGAGGATCTCGACCGGGACCGTCGCCGTGATCGCGACGTCGAGCCGGACGCGCACGAAGTCGACGTGCGTCGTCGCACCGGTGACCGGGTGACGCTGGGTCTCCTTCAGGACCGCAGTGCGGGTTTCGTCGCCGAGGCTGAGCTCGAGGACGGCGCCGGAGGAGGCGAGCGCGATGCGCAGCTCGCGGGCGTCGACGTCGAAGGAGAGCGGCTCACCGTCGCCTCCGTAGAGGACGCCGGGAACGCGGCCTTCGCGGCGGAGACGCCGCGCGGCGCGGGAGCCGCCGCTGACGTCGCGGGCGGCGATGGGAAGCTTGGTGGCGGTGGAGGACATGCGACGGACGAGGGTAGCGGACGCGCAGAACCAGTGGCCGCCGGCCCTTTCGGCGGGACACGCTGTCTCGTCCGGTGGTACGGTCTGGATTCTGGCTGATACCGGAGGACGACCGTGCTGCGCTCACGATGCCGGACCCTCACCCTGGGTGGCCTCGCCGCCCTCGCGGCCCTGACCGTGGCCGCGAGCCACGCCTCGGCGGCGATCACCATCGGAGCGCCGCTGAACGTCCCGGCGAACGTGGCCGCCGGGTGCGAACGCTCCCCCGGTCTGTTCGGGTTCTTCGGCGCGGGCTCGCAGTTCACCGGGGCGACGAGCTGCACCTGGCTCGGGGCCGACAGGATCGCGAACCCCACCTGGACCACGCAGGTCCCCCGGGGGCAGTGGGTCGTCGTCCGCGTCCGCGTCCGCGCGGGCGCCGCCGTGGGCCCGATGGCCGCCGTCATCCTCGGCAACCAGCGCTCGCAGATCGGCGCGGCCGGCGCGACGATCTGCTGCCGCGCGATGGCCGAGAGCCCGGTGTTCACGCCGGCGCCCAACCAGGTCACCCAGATCGACACGCGCATGCGCGCGGGCAACACGATCAGCGCGGCGACGGGCGAGCCGATCGAGACCGTCGACCACCTCGCCCTCAGCGTGCTGGCCGCGGGCGTGTCGCTGCCGGTCCACGACACGGGCCAGTACACGGACATGGGCGCGGTTCGGTCCTCGGCCTTCTGGCCGGCGATGCGGACCAACCAGGAGCAGGCCCTGAACAGCGGCTTCTTCGGGATGTTCCCGCTCGTCCAGGCCGACCTGGAACCCGACGCCGACGGCGACGGCTTCGGCGACGAGACGCAGGACTCGTGCGCGA
Source organism: Actinomycetota bacterium (assembly GCA_005788585.1). The sequence goes on from SYBY01000362.1 coordinate 1,711, forward strand.
CCGACGCGTCCATCCGGGCGCGCCCCGTGGCGACCGCCGCGCAGTGCCCGCCGCCGGCGGTCCCGAGCGCCGGGCCGGTGATCGTGCCCGGCGGCCCGGTGGGCCCGTTCCTCGCCGGGCCCGGCGCGGCCCGGGATGCGGTGAGCCTCACGGGCACCACCACGGCGGTCGTCCCGATCCTCTGCCCGGCCGGGGCACCCGCGGCGTGCACCGGAACCGTCGGCGCGCGCACCGTCGCGCGGCTGGCGACCCGGACCGCCCGGGTCGCGGCGACCGCGCGGCTGAGCCTGAAGGCCCGGCCGTTCTCCGTGGCGCCCGGCCGGCTCGGGCAGGTCGCGCTGACGCTGCCCGCCGGCGCCCGGCGAGAGCTCGCGCGACGCGGTCGGCTGGCCCTGGACCTCACCGTGACGCAGACCGCGCCGAGCGCGTCGACGACGCGGCACCGCCTGACGGTCCGGCGCCTGGCGAAGACCGTGCGCGCCACGCGCACCGGCCGCGTCACGGTGCGCGTCCAGGACCTCGCGACCGCCGACGCCTCCAGGGGGGCGACGTACGATCTGCGCCTGCCGAACGGAGATGTGGTGGGCAAGCGGACGACGACGCCGCGACCCGGGCAGGTCCGCAGCGTCACCTTCGCACTGACCGATGAAGGCCGGGCCGCACTCGCGCGGCGCGGTCGGCTCACCGCACGGGTCGCGGCGAGCTACTACGACGCAGCGCTGAACCCGATCGGCGCCTCCCGGCCGGTCACCCTGCTCGCCCCGCGCTGACCGGCGCGCTACTGCGGTGGCGCGCCGAGCTGCTGCGTCTGCTGGATCATCTGCTGCATGTCCGTCCACGCGGGCTTCTTCGAGCTGTCGCCGAAGCGCAGCAGGCCCTTCTCGTGGATCGGGGAGTTCGGGCGCGGATTGCCGCCGTCCCAGTTCGGCCGGACCCGGAACTCACGCAGCGCCCAGTAGACCGCGCCGCCCAGCCAGGGCTTGGACCCGTAGATGGCCGCGCGGAACCGGATGAAGTCCTGCTGGAACTCGAACGTGCCCTTCTCCTCGACGGGCCCGTTGCGGTTGGCCTCCACGCCGAACTCCGAGACGACCACGGACTTGTTCGGGTAGCAGGCCCGCACGCTGTCGAGGTACTCCGACAGCGAGTCACGGTCGGCGATGGCGCCGTTCGGACCGGGGTACCAGCCGAAGTAGTCGTTGACGCCGATGACGTCCAGCGGCGCGTACTCCTTGCGGCAGCCCGCGAACGGGTAGCCCGCCACCGCGATGCCCACCGGACGCGTCGGGTCCAGCGCCTTGGCCTGGCGGACCGCGCGCTGGATGTAGTAGCTCTGCACCGGGCCGGGCCGGGAGGACAGCTCGTTGCCGATCGACCACGTGATGACCGACGGGTGGTTCTGGTTGGCGAGGATGTTCGCCTCGAGCTCCTTGGCCGCCAGGCGCCGCACGTCGGCGCGGGCGAGGTACTGGGTCTTCACGGCGTAGACCGGGATCTCGGACCAGATCATGATCCCCGCCTCGTC
>SYBY01000363.1 GCA_005788585.1 Actinomycetota bacterium
CGGCGCGAGTCGCGCCTGGTGGCTGTCGGCGGGCGGGCCTCCCAACCGCGCCGGTGCCGACACCGGGCCCGGGCCGCGGTCAGCGCGTGAGGGGAACTCCCACGAGAGTCCCTCTGGGGCGAAGATCGGCGGCTGCGGGGCGCGTGCGAACATCTGTTCGTAGAAGGTAGGTGTGCGATCGGACGGACGCGGGGGATTGCAGGCGATCTTGCAGCGGCCGGCGCAGATACGCTGCGGACATGGTCCACCTGCGCATCGTCGTTCCCCAGGATCGGACGGCAGGCGCGGTGGAGGCGCTGCAATCGTCGGCGTCGGTCTGCAACCTGATCCTGCTCCCCGGAGCAGGTATCGAGCCCGCCGGCGACGTGATCCTGTGCGATGTCGCGCGGGAGGACGCATCCGTCGTGGTTGCCGACCTGCGAGCACTCGGGGTGCACCGCGACGGGTCGATCGCGCTCGAGACGGTGGACTCAGAGGTCTCGGATCGGGCGAAGGCCGCGGTGGCCCACGCACACGGCTCGCCGGCGGACGCGGTCATCTGGGAAGAGGTCGAATCGCGCACGTCTGAGGGCGCCGAGCTGTCCTGGGCGCACGTGATCTTCATGGCGATGGCCGGCATCATCGCGGCCACCGGGATCCTGCTCGACTCGGCGATCCTCATCGTCGGCGCGATGGTGGTCAGCCCAGACTTCGGCCCCGTCGCGGGGGTGTGCGTCGGCGTCGTCAATCGGCGCCTGGGCCTCGCGGTGCGGTCGTTGCTGGCGCTGGCGGTCGGCATCCCGACGGCCATCACGGTCGCGTTCCTGTTCACGGTGATCGGGAAGGCGACCGGGCTCATGCCGGAGACCTTCAGTGAGGCCGACCACAACTTCGCGAACATCATCTCGCAGCCCGACGCGTACAGCGTGATCGTCGCAGCGTGCGCCGGCGTCGTCGGCGTGATGTCTCTCACCGCGGCGAAATCGGGCGCCTTGGTCGGGGTGCTGATCTCGGTGACCACGATTCCCGCCGCAGCGAACATCGGTGTTGCGTGCGCCTATGCGGACTGGGCGTCCTGGCGCGGGTCTCAGGTGCAACTGGCGACGAACGTGACGACGCTGTTGCTCGCGGGCATCGCGACGTTGGCGTTGCAGCGCGCGGTGTACCTGCGCCGCCGCCGTCTGCACCTGGCGGAACGGTCGGCTACACGGTCGAGCCGAGAGACGACCACACCTCGAGCTTCGTCCGGATCCGCTGAATGACATCCGACGTGAAGTCGGACGTGGAGGCGGTGCCGCCGAGGTCGAACGTGCGGACGCCGGCCGCGGTGGCCTCGAGCACCGACTCGTAGACAGCGCGCGAGCCGAGCTCGGCACCTGCGTGCCCGGCGGTCGCGGCGTAGTGCAGGACGGCCGCGCAGGAGAGGATCATGGCCATGGGGTTGGCGATGTCCTTGCCGTAGAGCGTCGGTGCCGTGCCGTGCGGCGCCTCGGCCATCGCGACGTCGGTGGCGAGGTCCTCGTCGAAGGCGAGCAGAACGGATTCGGCGCCCGCGATCGAGCCGAACATCGGCATGACGAGATCCGAGAGGCAGTCACCGTCACGGTTCAGGGCCGGAATGACCAGCGGGCACTGTGCGGCGCCCCCGACGAGGCCGGCGTAGGTCGCGTCGATGAGCACCGGTTCGTACGGGACGGCCGGGTGCCGCGTCGCGGCGGCATCCATCTCCTCCTTGAGCATGCCCTCGTACACGGGCGAGACGGTCCACTTCGGTCCGCCGTAGACCTTACCGCTCATACGCGCGGCGGTCCTGAAGGAGTACTCGGCGACCGCGCGGCAGGTGGAGCGGGTGATCTTCTCGGTGCGGTAGGCGATCTCGTCCGGACCGCCCTCCTCGCCTTCACGCCACTGCTTGGCGCCGTACGCGTCGTCGACGGCCATACGGACGACCGCGATCGGAAAGTGCGTGCCGCCTACCGGTGTGACACCGGGAATGCGGCGCCCGGTACGGATGATGACCTTGCCGTCGACCTCCTCGCGGAGGATGCGGTTCGGTGAGCCGACGTCGTCCTTGCCCTCGGGCGTGACGGTTGCCGCCTTGATGCCGAACCCGGACGTGCGCATCGCCCTGGCGGCCTCGTGGACGATCTCGTTGTTCGTCTCGCGGCGCTTCTCGAGCGACAGGTCGTACCGGTCGAGGGCGATCTCGAACCCCAGGACGTCCGGAGCCATGACGCGCAGCGCCTGGTCCAGGAGCTCCTGCCCGGTTTCGTCGCCTTCAAGGACCGTGATCGTGAGGCTCATTCGTGCTTTCGACCCTACCAACGGCCGCCGGGGCCGGGAGTAGCCTCACGGTCGTGAGCGGTTCGACATGCAGTTGGTGCGGTACGCACATCGAGGCCGACGACGGGTTCCGGGCCGCAGAACCCGCCGGTGAGCGGGTCGCGGCCTTCTGCCGCCTCGAGCACGTGGTGCCGTGGGCGATGCAGGGGGCGCACTGGGAACCCGGGCGGCTGCTGGCGGAGCCCACGCGCGGCCTGGGACGGTGCGCCTGGTGCGCCGAGCCGCTCGACGACGCGCCTGTCTTCCTCGTCCGCCACCGCGGCGAGCACCGCATCGGCGACGCCTTCTGCACTGTGACCCATCTCTCGGAGTGGGCCAAGGCGGGCGGCCGCTGGCGGACGGAGGCCTGACCGCCGTCAGCGCCGGCGCGGCGCGGTAAGCAGCACGCGCATCTTCGTCCGCTTCGTCGTCGTCACGCCGGGCACGATCGTCGCCCGCGTGACCGCGGTGAGCTGCAGTGACCGGTGGCCGCGGCGCTTGGCGGTTCGCAGGATCCGCCGCGCCTGACTGCCGAACGTGAGCTTGACCCGGCCGGGGCGGCCCTGGCGCAGGCTCGCCCGGCCTGAGCCGAGGACGATCCGCAGGCGCTTGCGGCCGGCTGCCGCTGTGGCGCCGGCACCCGTGCCCCGAGGTCGCGTGGTCCGTGGCCGGTCGAGGCCGAGCACGGTCTTGCGAGCGCCCAGCTGGCGCAGATGCTGCTCCACGGACATGGAGAGGTTGCGAGCGAGCGCTCCGCAGTCCGCCTGGACGTCGCCGCTGCACAGCGCCTGCGCACGCGCGACGTTGATCGACACGACCGGCACGGGCCGGTCCGCGGCCTTCGCCGCTCCGAACGCGTTGCGCACAGCGGTCGACAGGAAGATCTCGAACGCGGAGGGGGCGCGCGGGCAGACCGGATCCTGCGGCACCCATTGCGCGGCCTGGGCCGAGCGGCTGCGCAGCATCATCGGGGTCCCGAGGTTCAGCTGTGCGCAGGCGACTGAGATGCCCTGCATGTGCTCGGCCTGGATCTGGTCGACCTCGGCATGGAACTGCCGTACGAGGGTCGCGCGCGCGACGTCGTCGGCCCCGTTGGGATCGCGTCCCTCGAGGTGGACGTTGAACAGGCAGCTCGTCGGGTCGCGTTGGGCCGGGCCCATGACCGGATCCTGCGGCACCCACTGCGCCGCGTTGGCCGAGGCGCGCCGCGGCAGGAACGGATTGGCCCCGCCGCGCTCGTCACAGCCCGCCCGCGTCGTGATCGACGACGGGAAGCCCGACAGGTCGATGGTGCCCGGGGTGGCCGGGCGCCCGCCGCCGAAACCCGTGCAGTTCTGCCACAGCGACACGCACGTCTGCACCGGATCGGGGCGCGGGAACCCGGCGCACGTGCTGGTCCAGAGCCCGATGCAGACGAGCGGGGTGCGCGGGGCGTCAGGGGACGGCGTCGAGCCGGCGGGGCCCAGTGGGCTCGGCGGCGCCCCCGGCGCGGGCGGCCCGTCGCCGCCGCCCGGCGGCGGAGGAAGCGTTTCCCGCGCGAAGACGGTGACCGCGCCGTCACCGCGCGAGGAGACGTAGATGTGCGACCCGTCGACCGGCACGGCGATGGCGTTCGCGTCGTCCAGCCCCTCCGCGCCGCGGCACCCCGATCCGGGCGCACCGTCCTTGAAGCACTCCTGGAACGTCAGCCGGCCGGCGGCGTCGCGCGTGAACCCGGTGAGCGCCTCGCTGTCGACCGATCCGGTGTAGACCGATGCGCCGTCGGGGGCGACGGCGATGCCCTCCGGCCCGTTGAGCCCGGACACGCCCCCGAGCCCGTTCTGGTCGAGGTCCAGCGGGGTCAGGTCGCCGGCGGACGCATCACGGGTGAAGGACACCACGGCGTCCTCGACCTGGCCGGTGACGTAGACGTTGCGGCCGTCCGCGCTCACCGCGAGGGCGCGCGCGCCGTCCAGTCCCTGGGTCGCGCTGCTGCAGGCGCCCCCGGTGTCCGACACGCAGTTGCGGGGCGTGAGCGTGCCGCTCGGCGCGCGCAGGAGGTTGACCACGGCGTCGTCGCCGCGGCCCGTGGCGTAGACGTTGCGCCCGTCGGGCGCGACGGCGACCTGCTGGGCTGCGGCGAGTCCCTGGATCTCCCCGAGCGTGCACGTGCCCGGCGCGCCGAGGTCCTTGAAGCAGCCGACGTAGGTCAGGTCCCCCGTGGTGGCGTTGCGCGTCAGCACATTCAGCGCGTGGTCCGCCGGTGCGGCGACGTACACCGAGTTGCCTTCGGGGGAGACCGCGACACCCTCGGCGCCGCCGAGTCCGGCGCCCGGATCGCATCCCCCCGAGCCCGCGTCGTTGACGCATCCCTGCAGCGTGAGGGCGCCCGTCGCGACGTCGCGTGAGAACGTCGTCACCGCACCATCCCCGCCGGCGGCGACGACGACGTCGCGTCCATCCGGCGAGACGGCGATCGAGAGGGCCCCGCCGAGGCTCGTCACACCGCCGGTGCCGTCGATCTCGGTGTCGACCTGCGTGAGCAGCCCGCTGGCCTCGCGACGGTACGCCGTGACCCGCGACCCGCCCTGCGCTGCGGCGTACACGTGTCGCGCGTCGGGTGAGACCGCGACTGCGCGCAGGTCGCCGGCGCCGGGTGCCTGTCCGAGAGGCGAGAGCGCACCGGGCGCTGCCATGGCGAGGCCGGGCAGGACCATGGACAGGAGGGCCGCGCAACCCGCGACGAGCATGGGGCGAAGATCGACGAGCATGGTCGTTTTGCCAGAAAGCAGGACGACCAGTATCGCTTCCCGGGGACGGCGCGGTCAAGCCCAGCCGCGGCCTACGAACCGGTGAGTTCCAGCTCCTCGGCCCGTGCCTCGAGCGCGGCGATCACGAACGCCACGTGCTGGTCGAAGTCGACGCCGAGCTCGTCCGCGCCACCGCGCACGTCGTCGCGGTTGACCGCGGCCGCGAACGACGGCTGCTTGAGCTTCTTCTTCACGGACTTCGGCGTCAGGCCCACGATCCCGCCGGGGCGGACCATGGCGCACGCGACGAGGAAGCCCGACAGCTCGTCGACCGCCCGCAGGGTGTGGTCCATCGGGGTGGTCGCGGGCACGCCGAGGCTGTCGGCGTGGGCCGCGATCGCGGTGATCATCTCCGGTGGCGCGTCGCGTCGCTCGAGCTCGGCGATGATGAACCGCGGGTGTCCCGTCTCGAGATCGGGGTGGCGTTCGTAGTCGGCGTCATGGAGCAACCCCGTGACTTCCCAGAGCTCCTCGTCGTGCCCGCCCTCGCGTGCATAGGCGGCCATAGCCGTCGCGACGGCCTCGCAGTGGCGGCGCAACGAGGCGCTCCCGACCCACTCGTCCAGCAGGGACCTGGCCTCGTCGGGCGAAATCCGTTGCGACATGGTTGGTACCCTAACCCAGCTTGCGCGCCTCGCTGACGGCCCCGTCCGCGCCGCTCGCATTGCCCCCCGCCCGCTTATGGAGAAGTTCGTCATCCACGGTGGTGCGCCGCTCTCCGGCACGGTGATCCCGGCCGGAAACAAGAACGGTGCCCTGCCCATCCTCGCCGCTGCCGTCCTCACGGAGGACGAGGTGATCGTGCGC
>SYBY01000364.1 GCA_005788585.1 Actinomycetota bacterium
ATGTTCTGCGACCTGCGCGGCTTCACGACGTTCGCCGAGTCCCTGCCCGCCGACCGCGTCTTCGAGGTCCTCAACACCTACCTCACCGAGGTCAGCGACGCGATCCTCGACCACGGCGGCACGATCGTCACCTACCTCGGCGACGGGATCATGGCCGTGTTCGGCGCGCCGCTCGCGCAGGACGACCACGCCGACCGCGCGCTCGCCGCCGCACGCGAGATCCTCGACCACCGGCTGCCGCGCTTCAACGCCGCCACCGGGCAGGACTTCCGCATCGGGATCGGCCTGCACTCCGGCGCGGTGATGTCCGGCAACGTCGGGTCGCAGCGGCGGATGGAGTACGCGGCCGTGGGCGACGTGACGAACACCGCCGCGCGGCTGCAGGGCGAGACGAAGGGCACGCCGCACCAGCTCCTGCTCAGCGAGAGCACCCGCGCGGCGCTGCGCGGCGGCGACCCGGCCGACCTCGTCGACGCCGGGGAGTTCGCGCTGCGCGGCCGGTCGGCCCCCGTGCGGTGCTGGTCGCTTACGCCGGCATCGGCGTCGCCGGACCCTCCGCGATGACGCGGTCGGCCACGGCGCGCAGATCGCTGTCGAGATGGCCGCAGACGACGTCGCGCAGCAGCGCGCGCAGGTGGTCGGCGAGCTCGGCAGCCACCTTCACCGACGACCCGTCGGACGGCGTCAGGCCCGCCACCGCCGCGCGCTCGGCGGCGATCGCGTGGCCGGTGAGCGCCATGAGCTCCGGACGGTCCTCCGGCGGGGCGCACAGCGCGGCGACCCGCTCGGCGAGGCGACCGCTCTGCGGCCCCTCGGGCTCGAGCAGGGCGCGCAGGGCGAAGAGGTGGTCGGTGAGACCGTCCAGCGGGTCGAGCCGGTCGCAGCCCAGCTCGTAGCGGCGCAGCGCCCACGCGATCTCCCCGTGGCGCGGGGCCCGGCGGGCGACGAGGTTGCAGAACCCGCGCAGCTCGTCCTCCTCGTCGGCGCGCAGTTCCAGCCGGCCGCGCGGTGCGTGCGCGCCGGTGCCGAGCGCCAGCGCACCCCACGGGCCGCCGGCAGTTCGCACGTACGCGACGGGCGCCAGTGCCGGGGACTCCGAGTCGAAGAGGCGCAGCGCGGTCTGCAGGGTGCGCAGCCGGGCGCGCGCGGTGGTGGCGGGTGTCGGTCCGCCGGGCTCGTCGATCGTGGAGAGAACCGCGAGCACGGCGTCTCCCGGGCCGACCGCCGCGAGGGCTTCCAGTGGCGCGTCGGGGACGACCGCGTCGAGGCACAGCTCCAGGCCCTGGCCCAGCGCGATCCGCTCGCTGGCGATGTCCAAGCCCAGGACCGAGACCACCGAGAGCGTCTGGCTGCGCCCGGCGAGGACCGAGTCCTCCAGCGCGTCGTACGCGGGCTCGAAGCGCGCGTCCGTCAGCTCGAACTCGGTGGTGTCGGCGAGGACGTGGCTGATGAAGACGCGCAGCGCGGCGTCGGCGCGGTCGCGCGTGCGGTCCGGGACGCGGTTCTCGCCCCGGGCGCGCAGGTAGCCAGTCACGTCCAGCTGCTCGAGCATCCGTGCCGCGAGCGGATACGCGGGCAGGCGACCGAGCGCCGCGATCCGGCTGCGGACGAACTCGCCGGTCAGCGGGCGGTAGCAGTACAGCGCCGGCTCGTGGCGGCGGTGGGCGTTCTCCACGACCTCGAACGGGATGTCGGCGCCGGCGGCCGCGTCGGCGGCGAGCTGCCCGCCGGCCTGGTCGGCGAAGGCGCGCAGCGCATCGTGCAGCTGGCGGTGGCGCATGCAGCGGCGTTCGCCGCGCGCGCGGAAAGTCCTGCCGCGCGAGGGTGTGACCAGTTTCCCAACCGACCGCTGAGAAACGGGTCACACCCCCGACAGCGGCGCGGGGCCCGTCGTCTACGTCGTCAGCTCGCAGGCGTCCGCGCGGCCGGTGAAGCCCTCGGCGAGCGCGCCGGTGTTGAAGCGCAGCATGTCGAGGTACGTCGCGCCGGTCGTCCCCTCGTCGCCCAGTGAGTCGCTCCACAGCGGCGGACCGACCTGCGCGCCCGCCCGGTCGGCGATCGCCTGCTCCAGGCGCTGGTTGACCGTGTTCTCGGCGAAGATCGTCTTGACGTTCTCGTCCTCGATCGTGCGGACGAGCTCGGTCACCTCGCCGGCCGAGGCCTGGGACTGCGTCGACAGGCCGGGGATCACCGTGCCGACGACCTCGATGTCGTAGGCGTCAGCGTAGTAACCGAAGGCATCGTGATTCGTGACGAGCTTGCGAGCGTTCTCGGGGATGTCGCGCATGCACGCGGCGATGGATTCGTCGAGCGCCGTGAGCTCTGCCGTGTAGGCCTTCGCGTTGGCGTCGTAGGTCGCGGCACCGTCAGGGTCGGCCTGGACCAGGGCGGCGCGGATCGCCTCGACGGCAAGGACGGCGTTCGCCGGGTCCTGCCACCAGTGGGCGTCGACCTCTTCGTCGGCGTGTTCCTCCTCGCCGTGGTCCTCGTCCTCATGGTCGTGCCCGCCCTTGCGCGTCCTGACCGCGTCGATGAGCGTCACGTCGGTGGCATCGCCCCCTGCGTTCTGGACGACATCGTCGAGCCACTCGTCCAGGTCGCCGCCTGAGCGCACGACGAGCCCCGCCTCCGCGACGGACTTCGCATCGCTCGGCCGCGGCTCGTACTCGTGCGGGTCGGCGTTGACCGGCAGCATCGTCACGACCTCGGCCCGGTCACCTGCGACGTTGCGCGCCAGGTCGCCCACGATCGTCGTCGTCGCGACGACCTTCGGGCCGTCGCCGGTCGCGGTCGCGGTGCCACCGTCGTCGTCTCCGCAGGCGGTCAGGACGAGCGGGACGGAGGCGGCAACGGCAAGCAGCAGGCGGCGGGAGAGCATGCCCGCCAGGCTAACAGAGAATGATTCGCGTTCCCGGGAGCGCGATCAGACCGCGGTCGGCCCGATCATGCTGCCGGCCAGGACGCCGCAGACGATCAGTCCGATCGTCATGGCCCGCCGCCGCTCAGGCGTGAGCCACGCCGGAGATCTCGCCACGAGCCAGGCCCGCATGCCCGTCGCTGAGGCGCCCGCGGCCATCGCTCCGGCCATGCATTGCACGCACATGGCTGCATCGTACCGTGCTATAGATGAGAACGACTCTCATTATCTGCTCTGAGGTGCCCTCTCTCCCATGCGCCGCATCCGTTCGCTCCCTCCTCCGTCCCCCACCTTCGACGCGCCGTACCCGCGCCACGTGCGCGTCACCGACGCCGCGGTCGGCGCCGGCGCCATCCTCGATCCCGGGGTGAACCTGTGGCTCTGGCGCCGCGACCTCGACGCCGACGTCGTCGACGCCGCCGCGCAGGCCGCCGCCCACGCGCCGCACAGCACGCGCGTCGTCACGCCCATCGACGATCGCCACGCCGCCATCGACCGCCTGCTCGAGGCCCACCACACCCCCGTCGGGCCGGCACGCACCCGGCTCGCGCAGGACATGGCGTCCCTCGCGTTCCTGTTCGCCCGCGTGTCCGGGCTGGCACGCGTCCAGGTCCGCCTCGACGCCGCCGTCTCGGAGGCTTGCCCGCTGTTCCACGTCGACAGCGTGCCGCTGCGCCTGCTGTGCACCTACGTCGGCGCCGGGACGGAGTGGCTCGCCGACGGGGACGCCGATCGGGACGAACTGGGTCTCCAGGGCCGCTCGATCGCGCGCGCGAACGGCGCGATCCGCGGCGACGCCCACGTGCGCCGCGTCCCCTCCGGCTGGGTTGCCATCTGCAAGGGGCGCCGCTTCGGCGACGCGACCGCCGGCGTTGTCCACCGCTCGCCCGACCCCGCCGGCGTCCCCCGCCTGCTCCTCGTCATCGACCAGCCCATGGAGGCCGCCGCATGAGTCCCACCCTCACGAAGAAGCTGCCCGTCACCGTGCTCTCCGGGTTCCTCGGCGCGGGCAAGACGACGCTGCTCGAGCACGTCCTGCACAAGCGCGAGGGGCTGCGCGTCGCGGTCATAGTCAACGACAGGAGCGAGGTCAACGTCGACGCCGAGCTCATCGAGCGCGGCGACGC
>SYBY01000365.1 GCA_005788585.1 Actinomycetota bacterium
CGCCTGGGCGAGCCCAAGGTCGTGTCGGTCTTCGCCGGACAGGCGCGCGTCCTCGAGTCGGCGTCGGACGCCACCCACCGCGCCGTCGTCGTCGTCGAGCGGACCGCCAGCGGCGCGCCGTCCCGGCTGCACGGCCCGCCGGTGGTCGCCACGACCTTCGTCGACTCCGCGACGCGGGCGAGGCTCGCCGGATCACCGGCGTCGGCCACGAGCGTGGCGACGTCGCCGCCGAGCCGGGCGCGCACCGCGTCGAGCTTCGCGGGACTGCGCCCGGCGATCGCCCACCGGGTGCCCGCCGGGGCGTGCGCGGCCAGGTACTCGGCGGTCAGGCCACCGGTGAACCCGGTGGCGCCGAAGAGGACGACGTCGTACTCGCGGTCGGTCATGCGCGGAGCATACGTCCCGGTACGGGTCGCGACCGCAACTCCTGCATGCGCCGAGCGTCCACTGGGCATGGGTTTGTCCATGAGGGTCGCCGGGGTCGCCGTGGGTGTGGTCCTGCTCGCAGTCGCTCCGGCCGCCGGCGCGCCGAAACCGCGCCTGGGCGAGCCCAAGGTCGTGTCGGTCTTCGCCGGACAGGCGCGCGTCCTCGAGTCGGCGTCGGACGCCACCCACCGCGCCGTCGTCGTCGTCGAGCGGACCGCCAGCGGCGCGCCACGACACGTCGTGGTCTTCCGCGCCGCCGACGGCCGGTACCGCCGGTTCGAGCTGCCGCCGCCCCGCGACCCCATCCAGCAGGTCCGGCTCGCGCTGCTCGAAGGCGGTGACGGGTTCGCCGCATGGGACGACGGCGATCGCATCGCCGTGCAGCGGTGGCGCGCCGACGGTCGGGTCGACCGCCCGTTCGCCGCGTTGGAGAACGTGCGTCCGGTCCTCGTCGCCGACCCCGAGGCTCCGAACTGGGGCCTGGGCTCGGACGGCAGCGGCACCGTCGCCATCGTCGCGCTGCGCGCAGAACGGCGCGGGCGCGTCAGCGTGCAGGCGGCGGTTCGTGATCCCGCGGTCGCCGACGGCTTCGCGGCGGCCCAGGCCGTCGCCATGTTGCCGGTGGTCGACGTCGCGGTTCGCCCGCCCGTGGTCGAGCCGGGTGGCGCGATCACCGTGCAGTGGCGTGGTGGCGCCGCGCAGCGCCCGGCGATGGGCGCGCCGTTCACCGCACCGGTGGCGTCGACATGGGAGGAGGACCCCGGGCACGAGCCGGTCGGCGAGGACGCCGTCGTGGTGGATGACCTGTCCGCAGAGACCATGCGCCGCCTGCCGCGTGGGACGCGGCGCGTGACCCTGGTCGGCGCCGAGGCGACGGGCGGGCCGATCGCCGTCGGCCCCGCGCTGCGCAACCGGTGCCGGATGGGTGCCGCGGGGTGCGCGGAGCCGCACCGGTTCGTCTGGCCCAACGGCTCTCAGCGGCTGGCCATCCTGATCTCCTCGCCGGCGCCCGCGCAGTCCTGGCAGTGGCACGTCGCGGAGGTCGGCGCCGACGGGAGCTTCATCCGCCCGCGGCTCGTGAGCGTGAATCCGTGGCTCGCGCCGCTGTGGGGCGGCACGCCGGGCCGCGTGGACTTCGCCGGCGTCGACACCGACGGGGCGCCCGGCGCGCAGCTGCCCGGCGGGCGGATGTTCGTCATCCCGTACGGCACCGGCCCGGCGATCGCCGACCGCCGCGCGCCGCGGGTGACCTTCGGTGAACGCTCGGAGCCGGGGACGCGCGCCGTCCACCTGCCGGTGTGGTGCAACGAGACGTGCTCGCTGCGCGTGCGGGTCCGGGTCGAGCGGCCGGGCCGCTCGCCCAGCCGCTGGCAGCCCGCGGCGGCCCTCGATCCGGAGGGGTCGTACGCGGTGCGGATGGAGGCGTTCCAGACGGCCTCGATCCGGGTGCGGGCCCGTCCCGGGGTCGGGACCCGGCTGCGCCTGCGCGTCGTGGCTCGCGACCGTGTCGGCAGGACGCGCACCGTCCGGACGGTGTTCCGCGCCGTGGCAGGATCCGACGGCGCGATCCAGTGGTGCCGGGCCTCCGCCCGGTCGTGTCGCTGATCAGCGCGAGGAGACGCGCCCGCACACCGGGCACTGCTCGCCGTCGGTGCCTCCGCGGCCGAGGCACACCGGGCAGTCCTCGGCGTTCTCGAGGACACCGAGGATCTCCGTGACGCCGAGCACGAGCAGCCGCTCCTCGTCGACATCGACCCAGACGCCCGCGCTCGCCGGGAACACGATGTGGTCACCCGGGCTGACCGGCATCTTCACGCCGGCGGCACCCCACCAGTCCAGGCCCGGTCCGACCGCGAGGACGATCCCGTGGTGCGGCGGCGGCTCCCGCGAGCCCGGCGGCACGAGCAGCCCCGACTGGCGCACGCGGTCGGGCTCGAGCTCCTTGATGATCACGCGGTCGAAGAGCGGGCGGAGGTTGCGGCGGGACACACCCTCACGGTACGGCGCGGGGCGGCGGGCGTGCGTAGACTGCAGGGCATGGCCGCCGATCCACAGGGGATCGCCACAGAGCTGAAGCCGAAGCTTCGCGGCGTCTCCCATCAATGGGCGTTCCTGGTGTCGCTGATCGCCGGCGCCGGGCTGATCATCGCCGCGCCGCACACGAAGGCGACGGTCGCCGCCGCGATCTACGCGGCGACGCTCTCCGGCCTGCTGGGCGTCAGCGCCGTGTACCACCGGGTCAACTGGAGCACCCTGTCGAAGCGGCTGTGGATGCGCCGTCTCGACCACGCGATGATCTTCATGCTCATCGCCGGGACCTACACGCCGTTCGCCCTCCTCGTCCTCGAAGGGCCGCTGGCGATCGTCATCCTCGTCGTGGTCTGGGTCGGCGCGGCTGCGGGCGCGATCTCGCAGCTCGTCTGGATCCATGCGCCCAAGTGGGTCATGAGCACCTGCGGCATCGCGCTCGGCTGGGTGGCCATCGCGGCGATCCCGCAGATGGCCGACCGGCTCGGCCTCACCGCGATCGTGCTCCTCACCGCCGGCGGCGCGCTCTACACGCTCGGGGGCATCGTCTACGCGACGAAGAAGCCTGACCCGGCGCCGAAGATCTTCGGCTACCACGAGATCTTCCACGCCCTCGTGATCGCCGCGGCGGCGCTGCAGTTCGCCGTCGTCGCCGCGTGGGCGCTTCCCTCGGCGTCGTAGACGCGCCTGGTGGCCGCACCTATCATCCCTGCAATGGGTGGGGATAACGGAAACGCGGTCGCGCTCGAGCGGCCCGCGCTGCGGCCGAGGCCGCGCGAACGCAGGGGCGTCCGGCTCGTGGGGGTCGCAGGACGCCTTCCGGACAAGGTGCTGACGAACGACGAGCTCGGCGTGCAGCTGGGCGTCGACGCGCACTGGATCCACAAGCGCACGCTCGTGGAGGAGCGCCGCTACGCGGACGGGATGACCAACGCGGAGCTGGCGACCGACGCGGGGCGCCGGGTGCTGGAGAAGACGGGGATCGACCCGAAGGACATCGACCTCGTGGTCGTGGCGACGGACACGCCCGACGACTACCTGCCGCCGACCGCGCCGCTCGTGGCCCGCGATCTCGAGGCGACGAACGCCGGCGCGTTCGACATCCACGCCGCGTGCACCGGGTGGCTCTACGGCCTGGACATGGGCAGCGGCCTCATCGAGAGCCGCCGCGCGGACACGATCCTGCTCATCGGCTGCCAGGTCATCAGCCCGTATCTGGACCCGACCGACCGGATGACCGTGCCGGTCATGGCCGACGGCGCGGGTGCGGGGATCATCACCGCGGTCGAGGGCGACGGGTACGTGCAGACGGTCGTGCGCGGCGCCGACGCGTCGTACGCCCACCTGGTGCGCGCGGGCAAGGACCGCATCTTCCGCATGGAGGGCATGGAGACCTTCAAGCAGGCGATCGACGCGCTCGTCGACACGTCCCACGAGGTCGTCGACATGTGCGGCATCACCATCGACGACGTCGATCTGTTCTGTTACCAC
>SYBY01000366.1 GCA_005788585.1 Actinomycetota bacterium
CGTTGCCCTGGCTGCCGGTGTCGAAGTCCAGGCCGACGCCGCCGAGGTGGCGGAAGTCGTTGCGCGTGAACGTCACGTCGCGGACGTGGCGCAGGCGCACGTTGCCCGGGGTCCGGGTCGGCCGCTCCACATGCCCGACCGCGTTCGGCGCGTTCCCCCTGCCGGTGAGATGGAAGCCGCTCTGGTCGGCGGCGTAGCCCTCGTTGCCGCTCGGGCGCAGCCACGTCGCATGGGCGAAGGTCAGGCCCTCGAACCGCAGGCGCTCGACCGGTCGGCGGGCGGTGCCCCGCACGTCGATCAGCGTCTCCTCGACGGCGAGCTCCGCGCGCGCGGTCGTGAGCGACTCCCCGGCGCGCGGCCGGTAGTAGACCTCGCCGGCCACGCTGTCGAGGTACCACTCACCCGCCTCGTCGAGCAGCTCGTACGCGTTCTCCAGGCGCGCGATCTGCGGGAACGCCCAGAGCGCCGGGAAGCTGTTCGCATTGGCCCAGCACGGCTGGCGCATCGTCAGGTCCCGCCCGGCGACCGACGCGACGCCGCAGCGCATGACCTTCCACTGCAGCACCGCGACGGCTTCCAGATCCGCCGGCCGGCGCCAGGTCGCGATCTCGCCGTTCGCGGCGCGGAAACCCTCCGGGGTGCGGGTGAAGCCGTCGGGGAACGGGTCGCTCTGGGCACGCGTGGCGCGCCGCCCGTCGACGTAGAGCTGCCGCGAGCGGGTGCCGGCCGGCACCCGCGCCCGGTAGATGCCGCGGCGGCGGTCGTGCAGCGTCCAGCCGCTGAGACGCAGGCCGCCACTCAGGACGGGCCGCGCTCCGGGGGCGGCGCGGTACGCGACTTCCCGGCCGGCGCGACCGCTGTCGCGATGGTCCAGGACGAGCGGGCGCCGCAGGCGATACGTGCCGCCGAGCAGCATGACGCGCACGGGCGCCGACGCGGCGGCGGCCCGCGCGTCGCGCTGCGCGCGCTGCAGCGTCCGGAACGGGCGCTCGCGTGTACCGTCGAAATCGTCGCTGCCGCGCGGCGAGACCCAGATCGCGACCGGATCGGCTGCCGCGGCCGCCGCGGGCGAGAACCCCGGGAGCGCCAGCATCGCGACGAGCACGGCGGCAGTGAGATGGACACGAGCGAGGGCCACGAGCGCCGCCCTGTGATCGCCCGCGTCCCGGCGCGGCTTGAGCGCCGTCAGCTCCCGTGCGTCAGCAGCTCGTCCAGCCACGCGGCGACGCGACCGACCATCTCGGCGTCCTCGGCGTCGGTCTCCACGACCAGGCGTCGCGCCGTCGGGACCGGGAACGGCGACATCTGCGCCGCGAGCATGGCGGCGATCTCCGGGCCGGCGTCCGAACCGGTCGCATCCTCCGGGCGCCGCGCGGCAGCTCGGCGGGCGGCCACGTCGGGGTCGAGACTGCAGCGCACCACGCGGATCGCCTCACGCGCGCGCCCGGGAAGCGCGTCGACGAACGCCGCCTGCATCTCCGGGGTGGCGAACGTCGCGTCGACGATCGCGCCACCCGCGGCCAGCAGCTCGGTCGCGCCACCGGCGAGGTGGCGATAGACCTCGGCCCGCTGCGCGTCGGTGTACGCCCCGGTGGGCGCCTGCGCGGCCTCGTCGATCCCGAGCATGCGCTTGCGCTCGCGGTCGGACGACAGGACGGGCAGTCCGCTTGCGCTCGCCAGTGCCCGGGCCAGCGTCGACTTCCCGCTCGCCGGAGGTCCGGTGATGAGGAGGAGCATCGGACCGCGCGCCCGCCACATCAGCCGCGTGGCGAGGCTCAGCAGCGCTCTCGCCCGGTCCAGCGCGGCGTCCTGCTCGGGGCCGGAGAGCTCCGCCGCACGCAGCAGCGCGACCTTCGACCGGACCAGCGCCCGGTAGACGCCGAAGAACGCGATCAGCGCGTCCTCGCCGGGATCGCCGCCGGCGTCGCGATAGGCGGCCACGAGGCGGTCTGCGACGTCGGCCCCGCCCAGCGACCAGAGATCCATGACGAGGAACGCGAGGTCGTCGGCGGCGTCGACGATGCGCAGCTCGCGATCGAACTCGAGGCGGTCGACGATGAGCACGCCGTCGTCCTGCAGCACGACGTGCTCGGCGCGCAGGTCGCCGTGGCCGTCGACCAGGTGGCCCGCCGCCGCGCGGGCGGCGAGCTCCTCGCGGTGGCCGATGACGAACGCCGCCGCGAACCGCTCGGCCGCGGCCAGATCCGGCGGCGGCACGACACCGTCGACGAGCGGCAGCAGCTCCTCGGTGTTGCGATCGCACATCGCCTGGACCCGCCCGACGGGGGATGCGACGTGCACCGGCGACGCGCCGCGGTGAAACGCCACGAGCCGGGCGGCGACCTGGGTGAGGTGCTCGTCGGTGATCTCCCCGCGCGCGAGGAGCGCCGCCATGGTCTGCCCCTCGTCGAAGCGGTGCATCTCGACGACCCAGTCGACGGCGCCCGGCGTGTCGGGGGGCGCGAGCACGAACGACGTGTTCATCGGGACCACAGCCCGGACACCGAGGACGAGCCCGGGTGCCAGTGCGGCGCTGATCCGTGTCTCCTCCTCGGACAGGTGCAGGCGCTGTAGGGGTGTCGACTGGTCGACGAACGCGTGCCGGACCGGCTTGCGCAGCTTCACCGCCCGGTCGGGTGTCAGCAGCACCCACGACAGGTGGGTCTCGCGAAGCTCCACCGGCGGGTCGGTGACGTGCTGGAGCGCGCGGCGCAGCCGCTCGTGCAGCGGTTCGGCCGTCCGCGTGTCGGCGGCCTGTGACGCGCCGCTCACGACGGCGCGCGGTCTGCGGCGAGCGGCACGACGATCAGCGGGCAGGACGCCTGGGAGGCGACGGTCTCGGACACACTGCCGAACAGGAACCGTCCCAGGGTTCCCCGGCCGTGGGCTCCGCAGATCAGGACGTCACGCCTCGTGCTGATGTCCGCCAGCGCCTGCTCGGGCAGCCCGAAGGCGCGCGTGTCGCGGACCCGCAGGGTGGGCGGGAGCTGGGCGGCAGCCCGCGCGACCAGCGCGTCGAAGCGCGCGGCGTGGACGCCTGCCTCGAGGACCGGCGCACCGTCGCCGCGCCGCTCGAGCGGCGGGCGGGGGTCCACCGCGACGAGGTCGACCTCGCCCGGCGGCTCCTCCACGACCTCGGCAAGGGCCGCGGCGAACCGCACGGCGGCATCCGACGCGTCGCTGTCGTCCACCGCCACTGCGACGTTCTCCCACGGACGGGCCGGCCGGTGGGCGAACCCACGCGGCGCGACGGCGACGGGGACCGAGCCACGCAGGAGCTCGGTCAGGACACTTCCGCCGAGCACGCGGCCGACGGGCGAGCGATGTGACGCGCCCACGACGATGAGGTCGGCGCCCTGGCCGGCCGCGAGCTCGATCAGCGCGGCGGCGGGCGTCGGCCCGGACGTCTCGACGAACGTGATGTTCGCGGCGTCGCCGGCATGGGCGCGGGCCCGGGCGAGGCCGTGGCGGGCGGCGTTGATGTCGGCCTCTGCGGTCTGCAGGCCGGGCCCGCCGGCGGTGATCGTCGTGCACGTGACGGCCAGCGTCCCGTCGTCCAGCTGCGAAAGCCGGCGCGCGAGTGCCAGGGCGTCGTCGCCTCCCGGCCGCCCGTCGACTCCGACGATGATGGTGTCCAGCATCTCCGACCTCCGATCGGTGGTCAGCCGACCGTACGCCGGGCGGCGCCACGGCGCATCCGGTGCATGTACGGACCGTGCGCCGGGATCCCCCCGGAGGAGGGCTCAAGGCGCGGGGGCAGATGCCCGATGAGCGTCCTGAACCCTCGTCCGAGGAGGACCCCCAATGACGCGTTCCCGCCGCCTCGTCGCCGGCACGCTCGCCGCGTGCGCCGCCGGTGCTGCCACCGCCGGCGCGGCATCCCAGCCCAAGCCGATCACCGGCTCGAAGACCATCTCCGGCGCGTATGGCGTCTCGCTGCTGCAGCCGCCGGCGTCGATCCCGTGCAGCGCCCTGCAGAAGTCCCAGAGCGGCAACGGGCGCTACAACGTGGTGCTCGGCGCGAAGTACGGATCGAAGTCCAGCCAGGCGTCGAGCGTCGAGGCCGTGCTGATCTCCGGCCCCGGCAGCACCACCCCGACGTACCTCAAGCGGCCCAGCAACAGCTCCGGCTGGCGCTACGGCAACCTGCCGATCTCCAAGTGTGGGGGCCAGAAGTACACCGTGCGCTACAAGATCACCAAGAAGGGCGACGCGAACGCGGACAAGCGCGTGTCGGTCTCCTTCACGGTCACGGGGAGCTGACGCCGGGCTCCGCGTCCGGGCGGGGCACCACGAGCACGCTGCACGGCGCGAGGACCATGAGGTCCTCCGCCGTGCTGCCGAGCACGACGCGCGACAGGCGTCCCCAGCGGCGCGAGCCGACCACGAGGAGGTCGGCGTCGATCGCGGCGGTGACGAGCTCGTCGGTCGGGTCGCCCACGCGCAGGTCGGTGCTGATCCCCGGCTCAGGTGCGACGAGCCGCTCGAGCATCGCGGCCATGTGGGCGCGGTCGTCGGCGACGATGCGCTCCCAGTCGGCCAGGTCGATGACGATGCCGCCGGGCACATGCGAGACGGGGAGCCGGTCGTCGACGACCGCCACGACGACCAGCTCAGCACCGGTGGCGCGCGCGAGGTCCCTGGCGGTGTCCAGCGCGACCCGCGCCTCGCCGCCGCCGTCGAAGCCGACGACGATCCGCCGAAGCGCGGCCGTGCCCGTCCCGCGCGCCGCCAGGAGCACGGGGCAGGCCGCCGAGCGGAGGGTCTGGCGCGTGACGCGGCCGGACAGCACGCTGCCGGCCTGCGCCCCGTCCGACGAGCCGACGACCAGCAGCGACGCCCCGTCCTGCTCGGTGGCGTGCTGCAGCCCGCGCGCGGCCGCGTGATCGGCGATCACCCGCACCGATGCGGACGGTGCGAGCTCGTCACGGATGGCGGTCACCACCTCGGTCATCGCGGCCTCGGCGGCGGCCGTGTCGTGATGGCCGCGACTGGGAAGGCGCATCCGCGGGTCGTGGGCGACCCCGACGAGCTCGACGGCGGCCCCGGTCGCCGCGCCGATCGCGGCCGCGAGAGACGCGGCGTCGCGCGAGCCGGGAGAGCCGTCGACTCCGGCCAGGATCTTGGTGAGCATCGGGCCTCCGCGTTCGGACATGTGCAGCGCAGACGGTACGCCGCCGCGCGGCGCCCGACCACCGCAGACGCTGCGGGCCGCCGTGCGGGTGAGTACGGACGTCACACACCCGTCCCCGCGATGCGGGAGTATGGGCGGGTCGGGTCAAACCAGTCGGAGGAACACATGGACGCAGGACGCCTGCAGCGGATCCCGGTCTTCGCCGATCTCGGCGCCGAGGCCCTGGACCACATCGCCGCGCTCGCCGCCGAGGTGTCCGTGCCCGCCGGCA
>SYBY01000367.1 GCA_005788585.1 Actinomycetota bacterium
TCATCGACCGGGAGCAACCAGTGACACCACGCAACCTCTTCAGGGCCGCCGCACTCGCGGTGACCACCGGACTGCTCCTCGCCGCGCCGGGCGCGGGCGCGGGCACGGCGGCGGCAGGCAGCCAGACGGTGAACAACGCCTGCCAGTACAGCTACGACAGCTACTGGCGCGACATGCCCGTGACGATGACCGGCACGCCGAGCGCGGCGACGGCGCAGCCCGGCGACACGATCCGCCTCTCCGGCCAGGTCTTCGACGTCACGCTCCCGGACTGGCTGGCTGAGTACGGCTACAACTTCGGGCTGCTCCAGGCCGGTGAGAACCAGCTGCCGACCGACGTGTGGGTCGCGGTGCGCGGGACGAACACCGTCGAGGGCGTGCAGTGGCAGAAGGTCGAGACGGTGGCGACGACGACGATCACCGTCACGAGC
The DNA here is from genome assembly GCA_005788585.1 of Actinomycetota bacterium. The sequence goes on from SYBY01000367.1 coordinate 432, forward strand.
ACCGGCTCCTTCGACGACGCGACGGAGTTCACGTACAACGCGCCCCAGCTCTCCGACACGGACTGGACCGCGAAGGGCGGGCCGATCGCGTTCTCGCAGGCGCGAGCGGACAGCCTGCCGCCGCTGCCCGTCGCGTCGAGCGGAGCGAACAGGGCCGTCCGCGGCAGCGTGTTCCTGCACGTCGATCTCGGCGGCATCTTCCTCGGGCTCGACTGCTCGGCCGGCGGCTTCATCGCGGACGGCTCGAACTTCACCGAGCGCGTCGCGGCGCCGTTTGCGACCGTCGACGTGCCGGCGTTCTCCTGCATCAACCCGCTGACGCCGCAGGGTACGTCGTCGGTTCCCGTGCGCCTGGAGCTCCTGCGCGATTCCGCCGATCCCCCGACGGTGCAGCCCGGCGGGTCGCTGACGACGCGCCCGCGCGTGCGCTACCGGATCCCCACCGGGTATCTCCAGGCGCTGGCGACCGCCGGACGTCTGCAGCCCGGCGAGACGACGCTGACCGGGACGCTGCGCGTCGGCCTGCGCGGCCTCGGCGCCACGCCCACCGGGCAGGTCGCGACCGCACCGCTCGAGGGCGATGTCCGCATCGTCGTGGACAGCGGCGGCCAGGTCACGGTGTTCAAGACGACGGATGCTGGAACGGTGGAGTCCGGCGACGTCTCCGGCATGGCGGTGCTCTCACCGACTACGTGGACGGCGAGCGGCACGTCGGGTCTGCGGCTGGCGGCCGGTGCCGTCGGTGCGCTGGGCGCGGTGCCGCTGGGCGGCGGGACCGATGCCACCGCGTACGGCAGCGCCTACGTGCGGCTGGAGCTGACGCCCGAGACGGGTCCCGCTACGCGCCTGTCGCTGGACTGCGCCAGCGGCGAGGTCGACGTGGCGCAGCCGGGCATCGCCTACGGGGAGCGCGGGAACGTCGCTCCGGCCGCGGGGGGCGACCAGGGCCGCTACACCATCGCGGCGAACGAGCTCGATCCGTTCACGACGATTCCCGTCGAGGGTGTGGTCATCACACCGCCGCCGCCCCCGCCGGTCGATCCGGTCCCCACGCCCGACGCGGCGCCTGCGCCAGGCCCGGCGCCGGTCCCGCCGGTGTTCCCTGCGGCGCCGCCCCCCAGCGGCCAGGGCGGTCCCGCGCCGCTGGCCCGGCCGGTGCTCGCCATCCGGTCGACGGCGCTGCGGGCGACCTCGAATCGGGTGAAGGTCATGGTCCGCTGCTCGGGCGGCGGGACATGCACGGGGCAGCTGAAGCTCCGCACCGCGGGCAAGGTTCGTCTCACCAAACGGGCGAAGGCCCGCCAGCTCGCGGTGTCGCAGACCGTGCGCTACCGCGTGGCGTCGGGCCGGCGCGCAACCGTCACCGTCCGGCTCAGCCGACACGGGGCGGCGCTGCTGCGGCGCAGCTCGCGGGTGCGGATCCAGGTCGTCGCGACGCCCACGGGGAAGACGCCCGTGACGCGGACGCTCACGCTGCGCCGGACACGCTGAGCACCGTCCAGGCGCCCGGGTCGGTCTCCTCGTCCGCGCGACAGGAGACCGGCCGCAGGGTGCCGGTCGGCGCGTGGTGCAGCCGGACCGTCACGAGCCCGCGTGGCGCCTGCAATGTGACCACGTGATCGCCGTCGTCGGCGGTCACGTCGACCGGCGTCACCGCGTCGGCGTCCCGGAGGTCATCCGCACGCCGCACCGCGAGCTCGGCGACCTGGGCGGGCTTCGGCCACCCGCCCCGGCCGCGCAGGAGCTCCAGCGGCAGCCGCCCGGCATCGACCTCCTCGACCAGCTCCTCGACCGCGTCCGCCGGCACCCGGCCGAAGACCAGGCCGAGCGGGAGCACCGCGACATTCGCCGCGAACCGGTCCCCGCCGAGGTGCGCGGAGTGCCACGACCGGTCGCCCACGACGCTGCGCAGCCGGCCGAGCACCGGCAGGCCGCGCTTGCTGCAGCACGGGTCCTTCGTCCCGTGGGTGCACACGAGCCAGCGGGGACGGTCGAGCAGCCGTCCGGCGCCGGTCGGGGTGCCTGCGGCGAAGGCGTCGAGGTCGAGGTCGAGCAGCTCGCGCGGGTCGCCGATCTCGACCTCCTCGAGAAACGGGTCTGACGGCTCGACGCACGCGAGCATGGCGACGCGGCGCGCGCCGGGGTCGGCCCGGCCCAGCCGGCGGCGGACGAGCTGCAGCCGCATGCCACGGGCCTCCGCGCGCGCCGCGAGCTCCTCGGCGACGTCGAGCGGCAGGTCGCTCTCGCGCAGCGCCCCATGGCCCCAGGCGCCCGGCTGCTCGATCACGAGCCATCGCCGTTCGGGCGGCGCCGTGCCGGCCACGACCTCTCCGAGAGCCTCCGAGCGCGCGGTGCACGGCGGGTTCCAGAGGGGGCGGCCGGGCGTCACGGTGGCTCAGCGTACGGCAGCGCGAACAACGCTCACCGGCGGGCGTGTCGTGGCGGCCACGGAGCGGTCGCCGTCACCGGCGCTCACCGCTGCTCGCGGAACACCACATGGCGGCGCACCACAGGGTCGAACTTCCTCAGCTCGAGGCGCTCGGGCGTGTTGCGCTTGCTCTTGCGCGTCCAGTACGTGTACCCGGTCCCCTCCGTCGAGACGAGCCGGACGATCGGGCGGCTGTCGTTCTTCGCGACGGTCAGACCCTCTCTCCGCGGGCGCGCATGTCACGGACGACCGCCTCGATCCCACGCGCGTCGATGACCTTCATGCCCTTGGTGCTGACAGTCAGGCGGACAAAGCGGTTCTCGCTGGGCAGCCAGTAGCGCTTGTTCTGGATGTTCGGCTTGAACCAGCGCTTCGTCTTCTGCTGCGAATGCGGGACGTTGTTCCCCGACCGCGGCGCGCGACCGGTGACCTGGCAGTGCTTGGGCATCAGTCGCGCTCCTCACGGCGTCCGCGCCGCGGCTTCTCGGGGGCGTCGACGACGAAGGGCAGCAGGGCGAGTTCGCGCGCGTGCTTGACCTCACGGGCCATCCGCGCCTGCCACACCCGGGGCAGGCCGGTCTGGCGCCGCGAGCGGATCTTGCCCTTGGCGGAGAGGAACCGGGCGAGGAACTCCGGGTCGCGGTACGTGATGCGGGCGAGGTCCTCGTCGGTCCAGCGGCGCATCTTGCGCGGCTCGCCCGGGCGCGGTGCACGGGGACGGCGGGGCTTCGGTCGGGCCATGGTCAGCGGACCTCCTCGGGCTCGGGCAGCTCCATGCCGGGCCACGCGGGGAACGGGTCGGGCAGCGTCGTCCAGCCTCGCTCGCCGAGCGCGAGTTCGTCGTCGGTGAGCAGGCACGCGTCGAGGTCGGCGCGGATCGCGTCCTCGTCGAGGTCGGAGCCGATGAAGACGATCTCCTGCCGGCAGTCGCCGTAGGGCTCGACCCACGCGCGGTCGATGATGTCGCGGCCCGGACCCTGCGGCGGCCAGACCGAGCGGGGTACGGCCGCCCACCAGGCGCCGGCGGGGTTGAGCGTCAGCATGCGGCCGGCCTGCGCCCACTCGCCGGCGAACGCCGGGCGCGACGCCAGCCAGAAGAAGCCCTTGGCCCGCAGCAGCCCGTCGAAGGACGCGTTGACGCGGGTCCACAGCCGGTCGGGATGGAACGGGCGCCGCGCGCGGTAGACGAACGAGCCGATGCCGTACTCCTCGGTCTCGGTCGACTCCTCGCCGCGCAGCACCGCGAGCCAGCCGATGGACGCCTCCGCGCGCTCGATGCTGAAGCGCCCGGTGCCCACGATCTCCTGCGTGGGCACCCGGCCGTGCTCGGCGCGCACGATCTTCGCGCCCGCGTTCAGGCTGCGGACGACGGCCTCGAGGCGGTCGAGCTCGTCGGGGTCCTCGACGAGGTCGCACTTGTTCAGCACGAGGACGTCGGCGAACTCGACCTGCTCGACGAGGAGGTCGACGATGGAGCGCTCGTCCTCGTCGGAGAGCCCCAGGCCGCGCTGGGCGAGGTTCTCGACACCGTCGCACTCGTCCAGGAACGTCGACGCGTCGACGACGGTCACCATGGTGTCCAGCCGCGCGACGTCGCCGAGCGAGACGCCGTCCTCGTCGGGGAAGGTGAAGGTCTCGGCGACCGGGAGCGGCTCGCTGATGCCGGTCGACTCGATGAGCAGGTAGTCGAAGCGGTCCTCGCGGGCGAGGCGGCCGACCTCGATGAGCAGGTCCTCGCGCAGCGTGCAGCAGA
>SYBY01000368.1 GCA_005788585.1 Actinomycetota bacterium
ACCAGGCCGAGCCCGCGGGCGCCGCGCCGGTGCCGCCCCCGGCGCCCGAGCCAGAGCCGGAACCCGAGCCTGAGCCCGAAGCGGCGCCGGTCGCCCCGCCGGCGCCCGTCGGTCCGGAGCCCACCCCGGGCCCGGTCGACAAGGCCCCCGCCCTTCCGCCCGAAGCCGAGGCCGAGACGCCCGAGCCGCCCCGGGTCACCGACGACGAGACCGCCCGCATCACGGGACCCGCCACCGACGTGTCCGCACCGGCCGAGAAGCGTGGTCGCATCGGCAGCCTGCTGCTCGTCGGCGGGCTCGGCCTGGTGATCGCCGTCCTCGTCATCCTCGCGCTGCGCGGCTTCGGCGGAGATGACGACTCCGACTCCCCCGTGGCCCCTGCGACGACCCCGGCGGTGGAGACCACGCCTCCGGCGTCGACCTCGACGACGAGCACGACGAGCACGACGCCCAGCGTGAACGCCGAGGTCCAGATGCGCCCGCTGCCCGAGAACGGCGGCGATGCGCGCGCGACCGCGACGCTCATCACGCAGTCCGGCGAGGAGGCGCTCGCGATTGCGGGCCAGAACCTGCAGCCGACGACGGATCGCGCGTTCTACGGCCTGTGGTTCGCCAACTCCCGTGACGACGCGGTCTTCCTCGGCTACGCGCCGCAGGTCGGTGAGAACGGCCGGCTGCGGTTGTTCGATTCGCTGCCCGAGACCGCCGATCCCTCGCAGTACGAGCAGATCTGGCTCACCCGCGAGGTCGTCACCGAGGAGACCACGACACCCACGGAGCCTGGGCGCGTCGCGCTCCAGGGCGATCTGCCCGACTAGGGACGTGCCTGTCAGCTCCTGGCGTGCAGGCCCTCGAGCCCGTCGAGGGCCTGGTCGAGCAGGCGCCCGGAGCTGCGCCTGACCAGCGGGGCGCCGAACCGCGATGCCCCGCGCAGCTGCTGATCGATGGCCAGCGACACCTGCGTGCCGTCGCCGTCGGCCTCGACCTGCGCCGTGACGGTCACGGCCGTGAAGACCCGTGCGAACGGGGAGCCCTCGATCTCCTGCGTCCAGACCCGGCGACGCGGCGGCTCGTGCGCCACCACGCGAAAGTCCGCGCGGACCGGCCGGCCCTGCTCGCCGGCGGTCAGGACCTCGGTGAACGCGTCATCGCTGACCGATTCGACGCGGCGCACGTTCGGCCACCAGCGCGGGAGGTGGTACGCGTCGGCGATCGTCGCCCAGACCTCATCCCGAGGGGCCTCGAGCCGTCGCGTGCGTCGCGCCACCGGCACGGCCTACTCCTCGTCGTAGCGGATGACCGCATGGACCCCGGCGTCGCCGAGGCGCTCGCGGCCCGGCAGGAACGCCAGCTCGATAAGGAACGCGCACCCGGCCACGACCCCTCCGGCCTGCTCGACGAGCGACACGAGGGCCGCCGCCGTCCCGCCGGTGGCCAGCAGGTCGTCGTGCACGAGCACGCGATGCCCGCGGGACACGGCGTCGGTGTGCAGCTCCAGGGAGTCGGTGCCGTACTCCAGCTCGTACTCCGCGCGGATCGTCTCATGCGGCAGCTTGCCCGGCTTGCGCGCGAGCACGAAGCCCGCGCCCAGCTCCCGTGCGATGGCAGGCCCGAGCAGGAATCCGCGCGCCTCGGCGCCGATGACGACGTCGATCTCCATCGGCCGTGCCCAGTCGGCGAGCGCCATCACCGCGGCGTCCAGCGCGGCCGGGTCCGCGAGAACCGGCGTGATGTCCTTGAACACGATCCCCGGCTTGGGGAAATCCGGGATGTCCCTGATGTGATCGGCGAGGTTCACGTGAGCGACCGCAGCCCGCGGATGAGCAGCAGGTGGCTCAGGTGGGCGGAGACCGACGCGAGATTCTCCAGCGCGTCCACCGCCTCCTTGCGGCGCTCGGGATTGCGCGAGCGCAGCGACGGCGTGAGGATCTGCTGCAGCAGGGCCGCCTCGCGGTCCGCGGATGAGCGGAAGACCCGGAGATTGCGACCGCCCACGCCGTAGCGGGCGAGTTCCGTGGCGGCGCGCACGATCTCGCGCTCGGATTCGTCGTACATCTTCACTCCGGCGCGCATCTCGCCCGTGATCAGCCCGAAGTCCTCGAGCTCGCGCACGAGCGACGGTTCGGCCCGGGTCTCCTCCAGCACGTCCTCGAGGCTGAACAGGGCGCCGCGGTCGCGCACCGAGGTCCCGGCCCGGCGCGGCGGGCGCCGGCTCGTGATCGCGGGCGCGGGCTGGGGCGCCGCGGCCGCCTCGTCGTTGGCACGTCCAGCGGCGAGCTCCTGGCGGATGACCCGCAGCGGGAGGAACTCGTCGCGCTGCAGGCGCAGGATGGTCCGCAGGCGCGCGACGTCGCTGGGCGTGTAGAGCCGATACCCGCCCGGCGTCCGCCGCGGGGTCAGGAGCTTCTGATCCTCGAGGTACCGGATCTTCGAGATCGAGATGTCCGGGAACTCCTGGACCAGCCCCTTGCACACGGCGCCGATGGTCATCCCCTTCTGGGGCGGGACCTCGGACGGTGTCGTCGGTGCCGGTGCGGAGTCGGTGGTGCGGTCGTGCGCCGTGGCCATCAGCCGGACAGGAAGGTGAGCTTGTACTTGCCGATCTGCAGTTCGTCGCCGTCGGCCAGGTGGTGCGAGTCGATGCGCTCGCGATTGACGTAGGTGCCGTTGAGCGATCCCAGATCGTCCAGCCACCACCCGCCGTGGCGCCGCACGATGAGCGCGTGGTCGCGGGACACCGTCACGTCGTCGAGGAAGACCTCCGAGTCGGGGCGCCGGCCGATCGCCAGGCGCTCGCCGGGGAGGGGGAAGCTCTCGCCCACGCGTCCACCGCCCGCGCGGATCACGAGCGCGCCGCCGGTGGAGGCGACGACGTCGTCCAGCTCCACGGGAACGAGTTCGCCCGTCTCGTCGATGCGGTACGTGGCGGTCGTCGCCTCTTCGGCGTCGCCACCGGATCGCCCGGCATCTCCGATGAAGGCGCCGCACTTCTGGCAGTAGTTCGCCCCGTCGGCGTTGACGAACCCGCACTCGGGGCAGTGGCGGGCCATGCCGCGCAGCTCCCTGGGCGCTACTCGGCGTCCTCGGGGGACTGTTCGGCGCGACCGGCAAGGATGTCGGTCAGCCGCTGCACGTCAGCGCCGGTGATCACGTCCTCACCCGAGTCGTGCTTCTTGCGCAGGCGGTTGACGAGCTCCGCGCGCAGGATGTCGATCTTGCCGTGCAGGATGCGCCGGCGGTACGAGATGTCGACTTCCTCTTCGGTGAGCTGCTGGATCAGATCCTTGAGCTCCTGGTCGGAGAGGGAGCCGAGGTCGGGGAAGGTATCCATCAGGTTCGTGATTCTCCTCAGTGGGGACGGCGAGCATACGCGCCCGCCGCGGCGCCTTCAACTTCAGGTCGAGGGTTCTGATTCGCCGAGCTGGCTCATGATCCTCTGCCCGTACTGCACTGTGGCGATGATCGACAGCGTGACGCCGGCAACCAGCAGGATCGTGCCCAGGGTCTCCAGGCCGCACAACCCGAAGAAGATCGCGGACATCGTGGGCCACACGCCCCAGCGGCCCGCCCAGTTGATCTGCAGCGTGATACCGCGCCGCAGCGCGAGCTGGCCGGCGAGCAGCATGAACACCTCGCGCGCGATCATGATGGCGAGCAGCCACCGCGGCAGCAGCTCGAAGCTCCAGCAGACCGCGACGCCGCTGATCACCAGCAGGCGGTCGACGACGGGGTCGAGCAGCGCCCCGAACCGGCTGTACTGGCCCGTCACCCGCGCGGCGATCCCGTCGGCGTAGTCGCTCCACGCGATGAAGGCGTAGATGATGGCCGGCAGCGCGTCGGTGCCGTTCTCCGACGTGTAGGCGAGAACGAGGAACACGGGGATCAGGGCCAGCCGGACGAACCCGATGGCGTTGGGGATCGTCCAGACGCGCAGCGGCTCGCCGGGCTGCGTCTGCGGGGGCGGCGGCCCGGAGCGATCCAGGCCGACCAGGCGCCGGAACGTCAGCCGGCGCTTCGTCGCGGGCGTGGGGTCTACGGGAGCGTGTCCCACAGCGCCCTGACCGTGTCGGCCGCGCCGTCGAGCGGCACGCCGCCGTCCACGTCGGCCAGCCCACGCCGGATCTTGCCCTCGGCCGTGCCTGCCTCGAGCCCGCGCTTGCCGACCGTGAGCCGCAGCGGCAGGCCCAGCAGCTCGGCGTCGGCGAACTTCTCGCCCGGCCCGGCGTCACGGTCGTCGAGCAGCACGTCGAAGCCCGCCGCACGCAGATCGTCGTAGAGCTTGGCCGCGGCCTGCTTCTCGGGCGTCTCACCCTTGCCGATGCCGATGACCTCGATGTCCCAGGGCGCCAGTGCACGCGGCCACGAGATGCCCTGCTCGTCGGCGTACTGCTCGATGGCCGCCGCCACGATCCGCGCGGGGCCGATCCCGTACGAGCCCATGACGACGAGCTGCTCCTTGCCGTGCTCGTCGAGGTACGTCGCCCCGAGCGGCTCGGAGTACCGCGTGCCGAGCTTGAAGATGTTGCCGATCTCGATCGCCGGCTCGATGGTGATCGCGTGGCCGTTGACGGTGTCCCCCGCCTCGACGGTCCGCACATCCACGCGCTCGAACGGGAAGTCCCGGCCGGGCTCCACGCCACGCAGGTGATGGTCGGGGTCGTTGGCGCCCGTGACGTAGCCCCCGTCGGTGACGGCCTCGTCGAGCAGGATGGGGACATTCGCGCCCACGGGACCGATGTACCCGGGCGGGCCGATCCGATCACGGATCTCGTCCTCACCGGCGGGGCGGTAGGTCGTGCCCAGCGCGTTCTGGAGCTTGATCTCGTTGACGCGATGGTCACCACGCACCAGCACGAGCACCAGCCCCCGGCCGTCGGCGACGACGGGGTAGGCCTTGAGCAGCGCGCCGGCGGGCACGTGCAGCATCCGCGTGACGTCCTCGACGGTCGTCGCGCCCGGCGTGTGCACGCGCTCGGGTGTGGGCAGCGGCGCGGGCAGGTCGACGGGCTGGGCGTCGGCGCTGGCGACCTCGACGTTCGCGGCGTACCCGGGCGCGAGCGCGACCTCGTTCTCGCCCGCCGCACAGGGCGCCATGTACTCGTGCGCGCCGGTGCCGCCCATCATGCCGACGTCCGACTCCACGCTGTACCAGCGCAGGCCCGTGCGGTCGAAGATCCGGTCGTAGGCGGCGGCGATCCGGTCGTAGGACGCCTGCAGCCCCTCCTCGTCGCGGTCGAACGAGTACGCGTCCTTCATGATGAACTCGCGCGTGCGCAGCGCCCCGGCGCGGGGCCGCGGCTCGTCCCGCTCCTTGGTCTGGAAGTGGTAGAGGATCAGCGGCAGGTCGCGATAGGACCGCACGACCTGCGCGACGTGCGTCGTGACCGCCTCCTCGTGCGTCATCGCGAGGACGAGCTCGGAGCCCTTGCGGTCCTCGAGCTTGAACAGCTCGTCGATCTGGTCACGGCCGGTCCGGCGCCACAGCTCACGCGGGAGCAGGACCGGCATGAGCATCTCCTGCCCGCCGACCGCGTTCATCTCCTCGCGGATGATCTGGACGGCCTTCTCGTGCGTCTTCCACCCCGCCGGCAGCCAGGACCACAGGCCGGCGCCGAGCTGCCGGATGAGGCCCGCGCGGACCATGAGCTTGTGGGAGATGGCCTCAGCGTCGGCCGGGGCCTGACGCTCGGTGGGAAGCAGAAGGTGCGAGAGACGGGTCATGAGCCCGGCGGATGCTAGTCGGCCGGGTCGTCGGCGGTCGGGTTCGAGACCTCAGCGCGTGATGCGTGCGAAACCCGCGACCCGCAGGTTCACCGCGCGCAGGTCGGTCCGCGTGACCGTGACCCCCACCCTGGGCGCGCTGCGCCGCAGCTTTGCGCGGAACGACGCCGGCATGCGCATCCGGAGGGTGACGGTCCTGCCCCGCCTGATGCGTCGCGTCGTGCGTGCGAGAGGCGCGCCGGGCGAGGCGAGACGCGCCCGCACGCCGACGCGGCAGTCCTGGGTGCCCGCCGCAGGGCACGTGATGCGAGCCGACAGGCGTCCGCGGACCAGGCGACGGGCCACGCGGACCTTCGGCCGCAGACTGGCCAGCGTGGGCACGGCCAGCGGGTAGCGCTGTGCCACGGGCCCGGGCCAGAGCGGCGGCTGCCTGAGGTACCCGATGGACAGCGTCATCGCGGCCGGGGCACGCAGCTCCGACGCCGTCACGACGACCGTGACCGTGCGCCCGACGCCGACGCGCCCCACCTCACACCGCAGAGATGAGCTCCCGCCGACCGCCCGCGCGCATGCCTGGCCGTCCGCGGTGGCAGTCGTCCCCTGGGGCCCGCGCACCGCCACCCATCCGGACGCCGGGATGAGCCCCGGGCCGGTGTTGGTCACGCGAAACGTCCGGGTCACCGCGTCTCCCGGCATGAGGAGGCCGACGTCGTCGGCCAGGACGCTGAACGCCGGGCAGGGGATCGACCCTCCCCGCGGGCACTCGTCCTGGGTCTCGTCGCCCTTGCCGTCGCCGTCGGCGTCGGGTTCGATGGCGGCGGACAGCGCGATCCGCGCGTCGGCCTGCACCGTGTCGCCGTCCTTCGTCCGCCACACGAGCGCGGGCGAGCCGGCGGGCGCGGGGACCGTGCCCGTGAACGTGCCGGAGAAGCCCACGGTCAACCGGTCGCCTGCGCGCACGCGGAGGGACACCGGAATGACCTCCGACCCCGCGCCCACGCCGCTGTGCCCGTCGGTGCGGCGCGCCCACTCGGCCACCTCGCCTGCACGAACGCGCACCAGCGTCGCAGCGTTCGCCGAGCTCGTCGTGGTCTGCCACGAGGTGACCACGCCGTCGACGGGCACGACCTCACCGAACTCCGCCAGCGGCACGCACTCGCCATACGGACACGTGATGGGCGGTCCGGTCGGAGCCGGGGGCAGACCTCCCCCGACGGGAACGGCAGCCGTCGCCGGTGCCGCCCCCCAGGCCGACGCCGCAACGCTGAGAGCAACCATCACCAGTGAAGCGCGTCCCTGCAAAGCGCCAGCCACGGTAGCGCACGGCGTCGTCACACCAGATCTCCGCCGACTCTGGCCCGGCCACCTCAAGCGCACGATCTGACACGCCGACATGTCTGCGCATGGGTGCCACCGCCCCGACCTGCGCGTCGCCGCTCAGCAGCCCGCGACTCCGGGCGCGCGCCCTGAGCACCATGTTCTTCGCCGCCGCCGCGGTCGGCTACTTCGCCGCGTGCTTCCCCGCGGAGCACGCGCGGCCACCCCATGTCGGCGGCGTCTCGACCATCTTCCTCATTCCGACGGTCTCACTCGCGACCGCGATCATCGCCCGCTCTACCGCCGAGCGCTGGCCCGACTGGCTGTGGCTCGCCGTGCAGCTCGGCACCAACGTGCTGGTCGGCATGGCGATGTACAACGCGGGCACCATGCCGAGCGGCGCGGAGATCTTCCTCATGTGGACGCTCGTGTTCGCGGCCTTCTTCCTGCCGACCCGCCATGCGGTCATCCTCGGCATCGAGGCGGGCATCGTGCTGGCGATCGCCATCGCGGTCGGACCGACCACGGTCAAGCCCGTGACGCTCTGGGTGATGCTCATGGGGTCGTTCGTCGGGGTCGCGGGCGTCGTCGCCGCGCTCAAGCACCAGCTCGAGACCGCCGTCCGGCGCCACCACGACGACGCGGTGACCGACCCCCTGACCCTGCTCGGCAACCGCCGCCGGCTGATGGATGACCTCGCGGACCTCCTGACGTCGCCGCCGGCCGGCGCGGGCATCGCGCTCTTCGACCTCGACGGCTTCAAGGCGTTCAACGACGCCTTCGGGCACCCGGAGGGCGACGACCTCCTCATCCGGCTCGGGCGCCGGCTCCAGGCAGCGGTGGGCACCGCAGGCACGGCCTACAGGCTCGGAGGCGACGAGTTCTGCATCGTGCTGGACCGGCCCGGCCCGGTCGCGCTGGACGTCCTGGTCGAACACGCCCGCGCCTGCCTCACCGAACAGGGCCCCGGGTACGCCATCGGCTCGTCGTGCGGCTACCTCGCGCTCGCGCCCGGAGCCGACCTCGTGAAGACGCTCCGCGAGGTCGACACGCGGCTGTACGCGGACAAGCGCGAGCGCGCCGGCGAGCGCCGCCGCCCCATGGCCTCCGTCGCGCGCTGATTCCTCGCGCGAGCGCGCACTAGAGTGCGCCCCGCATCCAGAAACCACCGTCCCTCCGGAGGATTGTCCATGGCTTTCGAGGTTCCGCCGCTCCCCTACGCCTACGACGCGCTCGAGCCGCACATCGACGAGGCGACGATGAAGCTGCATCAC
>SYBY01000369.1 GCA_005788585.1 Actinomycetota bacterium
CACGATCTCCTTCGCCCGCGGGGCGCCGTCCCTGGACATCGTCGATGTGGAGGGCCTCAGCGCCGCCGCGCAGCGCGCCTTCGCCAACGACCCGGCGGGCCTCACGGCCTACGGCACGGCCATCGGGTACGTGCCGCTGCGGAGGTGGATCGCCGAGAAGCACGGCGTCGACGAGTCGCGCGTGCTTGTCACCAACGGGTCGATGCAGGCCGATGCCTTCCTGTTCCAGGCGCTGGTGCAGGCCGGCTCGCCCGTCGTCGTCGAGAAGCCGACGTACGACCGCACACTGCTGAACCTCACGTCGCTCGGCGCCGACGTCCACATGGTCTCGCTGGAGCACGACGGGATCTCCACCGACGAGCTCGCCGCGCTGCTGCGCAGCGGCGTCAAGCCCGCGCTCGCGCACGTCATCCCCAACTTCCAGAACCCGGCCGGCTACACGCTGTCGCTGGAGAAGCGCCGCGCGCTCCTGGAGCTGTCGGCCGAATTCGGCTTCCCGATCTTCGAGGACGACCCGTACATTGACATCCGCTTCGCGGGTGAGTCGCTGCCGACTATGCTGTCCCTGGACGAGACCGAGGATCGCGTCGTCTACGCCTCGTCGTTCTCCAAGACGGTGTGCCCGGGCATCCGCGTCGGCTACCTCGTCGGCCCCGCCGCGCTGATCGACGACATCCGCAAGCTCGCCACGAACACCTACATCGCGCCGAACATGGTGGCGCAGGGCATCGTCTACGAGTTCTGCAAGACCGGCGCGATCGACGGGGCCATCGCCACGGTGAAGACCGCGCTCGCCGAGCGGGTCGACCTCCTGTGCGCGGCGCTGGAGCAGCACCTCCCCGAGGCGACGTTCCAGAAGCCCGAGGGCGGCTACTTCATGTGGGTGTCGCTGCCGGAGGGCTCCGACATCGACGCGATCTTCACCGCGGCCGCCGAGCGCGGCGTGGCCATCGTCAAGGGCACGGACTTCCTGCTCGAGGGCGGTCAGAACACGCTGCGCCTGGCCTACTCGGGCGTGACCGCGGACCAGATCGAGGAGGGCGTCAAGCGCCTGGCCGAGGCTGTGCACGCGGTGCCGGTGGCCTGACCCGCCGCGGTTCCTGCAGATCACCGTCGCGGGCGAGGATCAACCCGCCCGCGACAAGCAGCGCGCCGAAGGCGAGGAACCCGAGGTCCCACCCGAGCGGCGCGCCCAGGTCGTCGCGGACGTGGTGCAGGCCCAGGAGCTGGTGGTTGATCACGCCCTCCACGAGGTTGAACGCGCCCCACCCGGCGAGCAGCATGCCCAGCTGAAAGCGCCACGGCGGGGCCAGACGCCCCGTGCGCCACGCGTTGACGGTCAGGACGAGCGCGACGGCGACGATGACCCACGTCGCGAGATGGAAGAACCCGTCGGCGAGCGTGTTGGCCTCGAGCCCGGCCACCGTGGTCGCGGGGTGGTCATCGGTGCCCGTGAGCATGTGATGCCACTGGAGGATCTGGTGCAGCACGATGCCGTCGATGAAGCCGCCGAGGCCGATCCCCGCGATGAAGCCAGGGGCGCGCGGTCGCTGGGTGGTCGCTGCGGGTGCCATGCCGCGCCGGTACCCGACGAGCAACGAGGCAAACGCCAGTGACCTGACGTGTGCCGGATTCGCGCACAAGGGCTGCGCGAATCCGTCACACCCCCGCAGTCCGAGCCGCGGTGACGCGGTCGTAGTTCAGCCGCATGAGGGCGATGACGTCGGTGACGTCGTCGTCATCGCGCAGCTCGCGGGCCCCGAGCCCGGGGCCGCCGATGGGGTGGTCGGTGATCCGGCCGGCAGCCTTCAGCTCGGCGGCGACGTCCTTCGGAAACCCGAAGTGGGCCACGCGATCGCCGTGCAGGTGGCCGATCTCGCGCCGGCCGACGTAGAAGCCGAACTCGCCGCGCTTGCCGTAGCCCGAGGTGACGCCGGGCCAGGAGGTCACGTCCGTGGTGATGCGTTCGCTGTTGGTCATGTCCCACGTTGTACAAGCTCAAGTGAACTTGAAGTCAAGCCCCGCGTCTGCTTGGCTGTCCGGTGTGCCCCCGGACGACGAACTGCTCACCATCGGCGAGGTCTCACGCCGCAGCGGTGTCGCGTCGTCAGCCCTGCGCTACTACGAGGACCGCGGCCTCATCGGCTCCGAGCGCGCCGGCTCGGGGCACCGCCGGTATAGGCGCCGGGTGCTGCGCCGGATCGCGTTCATCGTCTTCGCGCAGCGCGTCGGGCTGACGCTCGAGGAGATCGGCGCCGAGCTGGCCAAGCTGCCCGCCGACCGGTCCCCCGGCAAGCGCGACTGGGCGAAGCTGACGCGGACCTGGTCGGGCCGGATCGACGACCGGATCGCCGAACTCGAGCGGCTGCGCGGGTCGCTGACCGACTGCATCGGGTGCGGCTGCCTGTCGCTCGACCGCTGCCGCCTGGCCAACCCGGGCGACGAGCTGGGGCGCGGCGGGCCGGGCCCCCGGCGCTGGGTGGGCTAACGCCCGTACCGCTCCTTGGCGAGCACGAGCTGCTCCGGCAGCGCCACGCGCTCCGGCGGCGACGGGTCCGCCGTCACCGAGACGGTCTCGGCCACCGACCGCTGGATCTCGTGGTCACCATCGGCCGACGACACCGTGATCGTGTCATCGTCCTTCGCCGACACCGTCCCCTCCATCCCCGGCTCGATGCCGTGGTCCTTGAGGTAGTGCAGGATGTCCTCGGCCTCGTTCTCGAAGCGCAGGATCCGGACCTTCGCGTCGATCTCCACGTCACCGAGGGGCACGCCGCCGATGCGCTGGCCGACGTTGATCGGGTGCCCGTGCGGGCAGGTCTTCGCGTCGCCGATCGCGGCGAGCATGCGCTCCTCGAGCACGGGGCTCATGGCGTGTTCCAGGCGCTCGGCCTCCTCGTGGACCTCGTTCCACGGGATCCCGAGAACGTCCGTGAGGAAGCGCTCGATGAGCCGGTGACGGCGCACGATCTGCTCCGCATGCTCGACACCGGAGTCGGTGAAGCTGATCGACTTGTTCGCCGCGCGCGTGATGTAGCCGTCGCGCTCGAGGCGCCCGATCATCTCGTGCACCGTCGGCGCCGAGAGCTGCATCGCGCGGGCGACGTTCGCGCCCGTCATCGGCAGCCCGGCCTCGTAGAGCCAGAACAGGGTCTGGAGGTACTCCTCTTCGGCAACGGTCACATGATCGGAGGACATGCGTGGATCGTACGGGAAGCTCCCGTACCGTAGATCGCATGAAGATCGAACCGGGCACGCGAGCCGTCGTCACCGGGGCCTCGAGCGGGATCGGCCGGGCGCTCGCCGCGGCGCTGGCCCACCGCGGCGCGCAGGTCGGTCTACTCGCGCGGTCGCTGCGTGAGCTGGAAGCACTCGCCGACGCGCTGCCGGGCCTCCACGTCGCCTTGCCGTGCGATGTCGGCGACGCTGCCGCGGTCCAGGCGGCGACCGACCGCTTCGTCGCCGAAGCCGGCAGGGTGGATCTCGTGGTCGCCAACGCGGGGCTCACGCACTACCGGCCCGTGGCCGAGCAGCCGCTTGCCGAGATCGAGCAGATGACGCGGGTGAACTGGCTCGGCACGGTCCACACCGTGCACGCCGCCCTACCGCACCTCCTGGGCGCCCGGCGCGGCCACATCGTCGTGGTCTCCTCCGGCGCCGGCCTGCGGTCGTTCCCCGGCGCCGCCGCCTACGGGGCGACGAAGGCCGCGCAGCGCGGATTCTCCACGGCCCTGCGCCACGAGCTGTACGGGACCGGCGTGTCGGTGACCACGGTGTACCCGGGCGAGATCGCCACAGCGCTGCACGACCACGAGCACGAGCGGATGCCCGCGTGGTACCAGTCCGGCAGTGCCCGCCCCGCCACCACGCTCGCAGCGAAGATCGTCAAGGCGGTCGAGCGGGACCGGCGCGAGCTGTACTACCCGCCGGAGGTCCGCCTCCTCAGTGCGGTCAACGGCCTCTCCCCGACCCTCGCCGACCGTATGCTCCACCGACTTCGCGGCGCCAGCGCGGCACCGCGGCTGCACTGATCGCATGGCGCTCCCGCTCACCCCCACCGTCCCGCCCCAGCTCGCGCGGCCGCGCAAGGCGCTGCCCGACGAGGCCGACGGCTGGGTCTACGAGCCCAAGTACGACGGGTTCCGCGCCGTGGCCTTCGTCGACGGCGACAGCGTCGAGCTGCAGTCGCGCAACGGGAAGGACCTCACCCGCTACTTCCCCGAGTTGGCGTTTCCCGCCGGCCGGTAC
Organism: Actinomycetota bacterium; assembly: GCA_005788585.1. Next base: position 4,249 of record SYBY01000369.1, read on the forward strand.
GTGCTGGACGGCGAGATCGTCATCGAGAGCGACGACGGGGGCGAGGAGTTCAACCTGCTCGGCCAGCGCATCCACCCTGCCGCGTCACGGATCGAACGGCTCGCGGCCGAGACCCCGGCCACGTACATCGCCTTCGACCTCCTCGCGCGCGACGACGAGGTGCTGCTCGAGCTGCCGTGGACCGAGCGTCGGGCCGCACTGGAGGCGCTCGTGTCCGACCCCGTGAAGCTCGCGCCGTACGTCGAGACCGCCGCCGACGCCGAACAGTGGCTGCACAGCGCCGAGGGCGTCATCGCCAAGCAGCGCGACGCGCCCTACAAGCCGGGTGAGCGCACCGGCATGGTGAAGATCAAGCGGGTCCGCACCATGGACGCGGTCGTGATCGGCTGGCGCCCGGGCAAGGCCGAGGGGACGGTCGGCGCGATCATCCTCGCGCTCTACACCCCGGAGGGCGAGCTGCGGGTCGTCGGGCACTCCAGCGGCTTCACGGCGAAGCAGAAGCGCGAGCTCGTCGAGACGCTGAAGCCGTACGAGACCGGCGAACGCGGCAGCGGCGAGGCGTCGCGCTGGACGCAGGGGCGCGACCTGGAGTGGGTCGGGCTGCGGCCAGAACTCGTCGTCGAGGTCACGTACGACCACGCCAGTGACGGGCGGATCCGGCACGGCGCGAAGGTGCAGCGCTGGCGCGACGACAAGGATCCCGCCGACTGCACGATCGACCAGCTGGACGCCTGACGCCGCACACCGCTCGTCGGTGCGTCGAGCGAACTCAGACGTTCATCAAGGACTTCACCGGTTGTGACGAGGGAGCTGTCCAGATGGGTCTCTCCCGTGTCCTCCTTCTCGACGAGCGCGAGCGCGCGTGGGTGCTCGACATGCACCGCCGCAACAGCCCGCGCATCCGGACCGCCGCGATCGTCCTGGCCGTGCTGCTCGGGCTCTGCTACCCGTGGTTCGAGCCGCTGTCCCTCGTCCCGATGCTCCTCGCGGGCGCGGCGATCGTCGTCGGCGACCTCGTCACCGAACGCACGGGGCGGATCGGCCCGTTCATCGCCGGCTGGATCGCCCTGCAGTTCCTCATCGTCGTGGCGATCGTCGTCAACGACAACCAGCACAACGGCGACATCTCGCTGCTGATCTTCCCGATGCTCGGCGCGTGCGCGGGCTTCCCCCGCAAGCTCATCGTGATCAGCACGGCGTACACGGCCCTGCTCATGGTCGCGGCGACCATGCTGTTCGGCGGGCAGGCGGTCATCGACGACCCGCCGGTGCTGCTGATCCCGATCGCCCTGCTGCTGGCCTCGGTGATCGTGACGACGGGCGTGCGCGAATCGAGCATCGAGCACCGCGAGGCCGCCGTCATCGACCCTCTCACGGGAATGCTGAACCGCAGCGCGCTCAAGACCCGCACGAACGAGCTCGAGCACCAGGCGCAGCTCAACAGCGAGCAGGTCGGCGTCATCGTCGCCGACCTCGATCACTTCAAGGCGGTCACCGACACGCACGGCCACGCGACCGGCGACCAGGTCCTGCAGGAGACCGCCTACCGGATGCGCAAGGAGCTCCGCGCGTTCGACCTGGCCTACCGCCTCGGCGGCGAGGAGTTCGTCCTGCTGCTGCCCGGCGCCTGTCCCGCCCAGACCGCGCAGCTCGCCGAGCGCCTGCGGACCGCGATCGGCGAGACGCCGATGGCCGGCGTCCCGGTCACCGTGTCCGTGGGCGTCGCGGCCTCGTCCCCGGAGCGCCCGTTCGTCTTTGAGGAGATCTTTGCTGAGGCCGACGCCGCACTCTACGCGGCCAAGCGCGGCGGCCGCGACCGCGTCGAAGTCGCGGCCTAACCGTCGGCGTTGATCTTCGCCGTCAGCTCAGCCAGGACGCGCGTGGCGTCCTCGTTCTCGACCTGACACGTGCCGGCCGCCTCGTGGCCGCCGCCGCCGTAGCTGAGCATCAGCTCGCCGACGTTCGTCTGCGACGACCGGTTGACGATCGACTTGCCGGTCGCGAACACCGTGTTCTGCTGCTTGAGGCCCCAGAGCACGTGGATCGAGATGTTCGTGTCCGGGAACAGCGCGTAGATCATGAAGCGGTTCGTCGGGTGGATGACCTCCTCCTCGCGGAGGTCGAGCACGACGAGGTTGCCGCGCACGTCGGCGCAGCGGCGCAGCTGCTCCTCGGCCTGCGCGGCGTGCTCGCGGTAGAGCTCGACCCGCTCGGCGACGTCCGGCGTCTCGAGGATCTCCTCCACCGTCAGCTCGGTGCACGCGTCGATGAGCTGCATCATGAGCTGGTAGTTGGAGATGCGGAAGTTCCGGAAGCGCCCGAGGCCGGTGCGGGGATCCATGAGGAAGCTCAGGAGGATCCAGCCGAGCGGCTCGCGGATCTCGTCGAGGCTGAACTGCGCGGCGTCGGCCTTGTCGACGGCTTCCATCATCACGTCGGTGATCCGGTCGGCGTCGAACGCGTCGCGGCCGCCGAAGTGATCGAAGACGACGCGCGCGGCGGACATGGCGCCGGCGACGATGACGTGGTTGTCGGGCGAGTCCTGGACCCGCTCGACCTCGCTGTCGTGATGGTCGAACGCGAGGTGGACCCCGGGGACGTACGGCAGGTTCGTGGTGATGTCGCGGTCGGTGATCTCGACCTTGCCGTCCTGCATGTCCTTGGGATGGACGAACAGGATGTCGTCGAGGATGCCGAGCTCCTTCAGGAGCGCGGCGCAGACGAGGCCGTCGAAGTCACTGCGGGTCACCAGGCGAAAGCGCTGGGCCGTCTCGGTTGCCATGGGGAGTGCGGCTCCTGCCAGTCGGGGTTCGCTCCTGATGTCGGCAGAACGGGCGCTCCGCTTGACCTTTGTGGGAGCGTCAGCGCGACAGCCGGCGCTGCATCGCGACGTGCAGTGCCGCCGCGCCCGCGATCGTCCCGGCGCCTGCGGCGAGGAACCCCCACGTCAGGGGGTTGCCGGTGTCGAACACGTCCCACGTCCGCGCGATCCCGCTGAGCAGGAGCGCAGCGCCGAGCATCGCGGTCTGGGTGAGGATGCGCCAGGCGCTCCACCGGGCGTCGAACGACAGGACGAGCGCGATCGCCCCCGTCTCGGCGATGAACGACGCCATGATCCGCGCCGTCAGCGGCGTGAGCTTCCACGGCCAGATGTCGATCGCGACCTGCGGGAGGAGGAAGAAGACCGTCGCCGCCGCGAGCATCGCCCCGCCGGCCACCCGTACCCCGGTGCGCACCGACGGCGGGACGACGGTGTCCACCGGGTCGGGCGCGCCCGTGTCGACGCCCCGGTTGCGCAACCACACGCCGCCCACCAGCAGCGGCGACAGGATGTAGACGATGACCCACGCGTAGAACGCGACCGCGGCGACCGTCGGCGCGTCCCCGCCGTTGAACTTGTCGAAGTGCAGCAGCGTCGCGACGAGCATGAGCGTCGCGAACAGCGCGATGCCCGGGAAGCCCGCGGCGATGTGGTGCCAGGCGCTCGTCAGGAAGCCGCGCGCGAAGAAGTACACGCCCGCCCCGTACGCGGAGGCGAGGTAGAGCGGCGTCATCTCCGGCGTGATCGTCCAGGCGAAGAGCTCGTCGGTGCGGTCGGGCCGGATGCCCAGAAGGATCACCGCGGCCAGCAGGATCGCGGCGACGAGGAGACAGATCCACCGCGTCTCAGGTGCGATCTCGCGTCGGCCCGGCATCACGGTTCAGGATGCCGCACATTGATGACAGTCGCCGTTGTCAGATATGCTCCGGTCCATGCCTCCTGTTCAGGACCGCCCGTCCCGGTTCGGCGATCTCGACGACGCCCGCCGGCGCCACGACCCGGAGCTCGTCGAGAAGATCTGCCGCAGCGTGTTCGAGACGGACACGACCGCGGACCGGCTGGTCGAGGCGTTCGCCGAGCTGCCGGGCGGCGCCGGGTGGCGGATGCTGGACACGGCCCTGCGCGACGGCATGGACGCCGTCCCCGACGCGCCCCTGGCGCTCGCCGAGTTCCTCGAGGACGCACTGCATCCGCCCGACTGGGTGGACTTCGAGCTGGTCGACCGCGGGGCCGTCGCCTGGTGGCGCGCCGGTGGCCAGCTCCAGCTCCTCGCGCTGACCGCGGGCTCGCTGGCCTACGGATACAGCACGAGCTTTGCGCGGCCGCTGCTGCTCACCGGCCGCCTGGAGCAGATGGCGGGCCGCCGCCTCGGCGAGACCTCGCGGTGGGTGCTGCAGGCGACACGTCCCGGCGCCCTGCATCCGGGCGCAGACGGGCTGAAGCAGACGATCCGCATCCGCCTCGTCCACGCGCTCGTACGCCGCCACCTGCGCGGGTCCGAAGAGTGGGACACCGCGAACTGGGGCGAGCCGATCAGCGTCGGCGACACGCTCGCCACCGGCATCATCGGGTTCTTCACCTACCCCGTCGCCGGCCTGCGCGACCTCGGCATCGACTACACCGACGACGAGCTCGAAGCGATGACG
>SYBY01000370.1 GCA_005788585.1 Actinomycetota bacterium
GGAGCGCGTCAAGCTCGGCCTGGGCTACATCCCCCAGGAGCGCTCGGGGTTCCCGCAGATGACGGTCAAGGAGAACCTCGCCGTCATCATGGAGTCGCGCAAGGGCGGCAAGCCGTCGGACATCGACGAGGTCCTCGACCTGTTCCCTCGTCTGACGCCGCTGCTCAAACGGCCTGCGGTCTACCTGTCGGGCGGGCAGCGTCAGCAGCTCGCGATCGCGCGGGCGCTCCTGACCAAGCCGAAGATGCTGCTTCTCGACGAGCCGCCGGAGGGCATCCAGCCGTCCATCGTCGCGGAGATCGAGGAGTCGATCCTCGCGTTCCACTCCCGGGACGGTTTGGGACTCATGGTCGCCGAGCAGTACGTCGAGATGGCGCTGCGGATGGCCGACACCTACGTCGTGCTCGAAGCGGGCATCGTCGTCAACGACGGTCGCACCGCCGACCTGTCGGCGGAGGACGCCTCGAAGCTGCTGGCGATCTGAACCGGAGATCGCCTGCGGACGGACCGCTGCGGGGTGCGGCGGTCCCTCAGCAGGGTTCGGCGGGATGCGGGCTGGGAGCGGCCCGCATCCCGTCGGGTCCCACCCCCGTCGTCCCCGCCACCACCACGCGGTTGCGGCCCTCCCGCTTGGCCGCCAGCAGCGCGGCGTCGGCCAGCGCGAACGTGGCGTCATAGTCGAACTGCGCGCCCGAGGCCGAACCGGCGACCCCGAGTGACACCGTGACGTCGACGCCCGCCGCCGTGGACTGCGCCACCGACAGACGGATTCGCTCGGCCACCGCGGACGCGATGTCGGTCCCGGTGCCCGGCAGCAGGATGCCGAACTCCTCTCCGCCGATGCGGTACATCGCGTCGAAGGCGCGGAGCTCGCCGCGCATGCGCTGCGCGACCTCAGCCAGCACCCGGTCGCCGGCCTCATGGCCGTTCGCGTCGTTGATGGCCTTGAAGCGGTCGAGGTCGGCGACGATGACGGCGACGGCCTCGCGCCCCGCCGGCCGGTGCGTGAGCTCGGCGATGCGCGCATCGAGTGCGACGCGGTTCAGCGCCCCCGTCAGGCCGTCGCTGATGGCCGCCACGCGCAGTTCGGCGACCCGGGCGCCCATCGCGCTGCCGATGATCGCCATCGACACGCCGAGCGCGATCGGCAGGACCAGGATGACGGGGTTCGCCGCGATCTCGTTCGCGCCGACGGCCAGGGTCGACGCAGCCATGAGGACCGCGGCCCAGACGACGAGGACGACCGTGCCCCGCCCCGGGAGCGACGCCGAGAACCCGAACATCGCGATCGCGAAGATCGGCAGCGCGAAGAAGACGTCGGGGCCCGCGACGACCACGGCGCACGCGGCGCCGACCTGCATCGCCATGAACCCCAGCAGGAACGTGAACTCGGGACGGGGCCTCGTGGTGACCGCGCGCGTCGCGAGATCGACGAGCACGCCGGACAGCACGACCGGGACGAGGAGCTCCCAGCCGAGCCACGGCACCATCGAGACGATCGCGACCGTGATGAGCGCGCTCGTCACGGCGTTGAACCTGCGCGTGCGCAGGACGATGTCGACGAGGTGCGCGCGAGCGATCTCGTCGCACACGAGCCACGTGCCCTCGCGCGCATCGCCGGCGGCCTCCCGCGGCGGCGCCGGTGCCGGGACCGCCGCGCGACCGGCCTGCAGGTCAACCGCGCGGGCGTCGACGTGGTCGTCACCGGCCAGGCACACGCGGTCACGGCCGGCGGACTTCGCGGCGTACAGCGCCGCATCGGCCTGCACGAAGGCCTGCCGGTACTCGAAGCCGTCGTCGGGTGCGGTGACCGCGACGCCGAACGACGCCGTCAGGGCGACTCCGGCCACCGGCGCCCTGGCCACACCCGCGCGCAGTCGCTCTGCGAGCTCACGGGCCGCCGTCTCGTCGACACCGGTCAGGACCAGCACGAACTCCTCCCCGCCGAAGCGGTAGACGGGAACGCCCCCAGCCGTCTCGGCCAGTCGGCGCGATGCCGCCACGAGCACGGCATCGCCCGCGACATGCCCGAGGGTGTCGTTGATCGTCTTGAAGCGGTCGAGGTCGACGATGACGAGCGCGACCCGCTCGTGCGACGCGCGGACCTGGTGGGTGACCTCGGCGACGCGCGCCTGCAGCGCGGTGCGGTTCAGGAGCCCCGTCAGCTCGTCGACGACGGCATCGTCGCGCGTGACCATGTCCGCGTCACGGACCGCCATCGCGGAGAGCGTGATGACGAGCAGGAGCAGAGCAGGCACCCACAGCGCGGGTGGGATGGCCGCGATCTGGTCCCAGGCCGTGGCCAGCGTCACCGCGACGAGGGCGGCCATCGTGACGATCGCGCCGGCGATGACCGTGCCGCGCCGGAAGCCGGTCGCGGCGAGCAGCATCGGAAGAATCGGGACGCACAGGACGTAGACCACCGGCCCCTCCGCGAGCGCGACGCTCAGCGCCATCATCGCCACCGCGAAGACCCACGCGGCGAACGGACCCCAGTCGCCCCACCGGCGGAAGACCGGCGGCGCCTGCGAGATCCCAAAGGCCACGCCTGCCGCCACGAGCGGCAGCATCATCACCCAGCCGTAGACCGGGATGGCGGCCACGGCCGGCACCACGAGCACGGCGACGGCACGCAGCTGCGCGGGCGCGAGCCGCGCGGCCATGTCGAGCAGCCGCTCGCGCTCCGCGCCATCGCGGTAGAGCAGGCGGCCGGCGTTCATGCACCATGCTGTCGGCACGCCGAGGCCGACGGCACAGCTCCAGCGCGACCGGCTGGCCGAACCTCGGGTCAGCGCCCGGCGGGCATGACCGCGACGAGCGCGTTGCGCAGCTCGTGCAGCAGGAGCTCCAGGTCCTCCTCGGCGGTCGCCGGGGCGACGGCCGCGTGCTCCAGGCGCTCGGCGGTGTCCGCCACGGCCCACGCGCCCACGACGCGGCTCGCACCGAGGATCTGGTGGGCGCGGCGGCGGAGGTCCTCACGGTCGCCCAGCTCCAGGGCGGCGGTCAGCGCGAGGAGGTCCTCCCGGACCGACTCCGCGTAGGAGGCCAGGATCTGCGCGCCGAGCGCCTGGTCGCCGGCGGCCACCTCGTCCAGGGCGCTCGCATCCACGGCGGGCGGCACCCGCAGCGCGTCGTCACCAGTCGCCTGCTCGCCGGCGGGCCACGGCAGCTCGGGCAGCCAGCGGCGCAGGGTGCCGGCGAGGATGTCCATGGTGGTCGGCTTGGTGACGATGTCGTCCATGCCCGCGTCACGGCAACGCTCGAGCTCGCCCTGCAGCGCGCTGGCGGTGAGCGCGAGCAGGGGCACCCGCGGCGCGCCGGCCTCGGCCTCCGCGCGCCGCAGCCGGCGAGCGAGCTCGTAGCCGTCGACGTGGGGCAGCTGGATGTCGGTGAACACGAGGCCGTACGTCCCGGCGGCGTAGAGCGCCAGCGCCTCGGCCGCGTCCGCGGCCACGTCGACGCGGAACCCGATGGCCTCGAGCTGCCCGGCGAGGACCTGCCGGTTGACGGCGTTGTCCTCCACGAGCAGCAGCAGGCTTCCCTCGCGCACGGCGGCCTCACGGCTCGGCAGCGACCGGCGGCCCGTGAACGCCACGCGCTGGTCGCCGATGCCGGGCTCCACGTCGTCGGCCGACCCCACGGGCAGCGCGAGCTCGACCCGCACAGTCGTGCCGCGTTCGACGGCGCTGCGCAGCGTGACGTCCCCGTGCATCGCCTCCACGAGCTGCCGGACGATCGCCAGGCCCAGCCCGGTGCCCTCGCTGCTGCGCGCGTTGTCGACGCTGGCCTGCGTGAACGGCTTGAACAGCCGCCGCTGATCTTCGTCGGAGATCCCGATGCCGGTGTCACGGACCTCGAACGCGACCCGCTGCTCAGCGTCGCCGGCCGCCCCCTCGAGGACCTGCACGGCGATCTCGACCCCGCCCTCGCGCGTGAACTTGAGCGCGTTGCCGATGAGGTTGCCGAGGATCTGCCGCAGCCGCGCGGCGTCGACCTCGTGCGCGGGGCCGAGCCGGTCGTCGACTGCGGTGCTCAGAGCCAGACCACGAGCAGCGGCGACATGGCGGTACTGGGCGGCGATGTCCTCGACCAGCGGGCCGACCCTCACCGTCGACGGCGACAGGTCGAGGAACCCGGCTTCGATCTTCGAGAAGTCCAGCACGTCGCCGATGACCGACAGCAGCGCCCGCGCGGACCCCATCGCGACCTCGATGAGCTCGCGCTGGCGCGGATCGAGGTCGCTCAGGGCGAGGATCTCCAGCGTGCCGGTCACCGCCACGAGCGGCGTGCGCAGCTCGTGGCTCATCATCGCCAGGAACGCCGATTTCGCGCGGTCGGCCGCCTCGGCGTCCTCTCGGGCCCGGTGCAGGTCGGCCTCCAGCATCTTGCGCTCGGTGAGGTCGGCGACGTAGCCGTAGAGGTCGGCCGACCCGTCGTCGTTGCGCTGCGCCAGCGCCTGGCCCTGCATCCAGCGGATGCCCCCGTCGGGCGCCGCGATCCGGTACTCCCGCTGCCACGTCCCCCCGGTCCGGGCGGCCGAGAGCATCGAGTCCAGCCACCCGCCGCGATCCTCCGGCAGCACCGCGCGCGCCATCCCCGGGAAGTCCACGTCCTGGTTGCCGTCGACGCGGTGGATGCTGCCGTGGCGGCTGGCGAACCGCACGCTGAACGCCCCCTCGGGGTCCACGTGGAACTGGAACACCGCCCCAGGCACGCGGTCGGCGATGGTCTGCAGGCGGTTCGACGCCTCGAGGGCCTCACGCTCGGCGCGCCGGCGGGCGGCGAGGTCGCGCTCCACCGCGTCGGCCATCTCGTTGAAGTCGCCCGCGAGCTGCGCGAGCTCCTGCACCCCGGCCGGCGCGGGCCGCTGCGACCAGTCGCCGCGCGTGATCCGCTGCGTCGCCTCGGCGAGCTTGCTCAGCGGCCGCACGATCGAACGGCGGGCGACCACGAGCGTCGCGAGCAGCGTGCCGATGAGGACGATGAGGATCGCGGTCTGCGCGGCGAGCAGCCGGTCGGTCCGCGTCTGCAGCTGCGCGGCGCGGCGCTCGGTGCGCGCGTCGACGAGCGCGGTGAACTCGTCGATCGCCGCCATGATGACGTCCTTCTGGCGGTGGTACTCGGCGTCGACGAGCAACCGGTTCTGGTCGTCGACGTCCTGGAGGTAGTCCTCGTCCACGCCCCGGGCGATCCGCGGCGCGACCCGCTCCATCACCTCCGTCTCCAGGACCGCCAGCCCGTTGGACGCGCGCAGTGACGCGTTCAGCGCGGCGAACTCCTCGGGCTCGAAGTGCGCGCGGCGCATGAGCTCCACCAGCGACGCCGGCGGCCCGGTCTGGATCGCCGCGTCGGGATTCGCGAGCACCCGGTCCCAGAACGAACTGTCGTAGGCCTTCGGCCGGCGGGCGTCGCCGGAGCGGATGTCGAGGATCTGGTCGTAGTACTCGCGGTAGCGCGGGTCGCCCGTCGTGACGTAGAGGCGCACCATGCGCGTGAGGTCGTTCGAGCTCTGGCGCATCTGGTCCGACAGGCGGAAGGACGTGACCCGCTGGCGCTCGGCGTTCGTGCGGTCGGTCGCGGTCTGGACCTGCAGCAGCGTGACGAGCGACAGCAGCGCGGAGAGCACGAGGACGATGACCAGCAGCACCGCCAGCAGCTGGCGGATGGACAGCGCACGGCGCCCGGGCACGCTCACCGCGAGGCGGCGCCCGCCCACGCCGCGATCTGCCCGACGGCCAGCGGGGGGCCGACGGCGCGGCCCTGCGCCCGGTCGGCGCCGAGCTGGGCGAGCAGGTCGCGATCGGCAGGCGTGTCGCAGCCGTCGGCGACGACGCGCACGCCGCGCTCGCGCAGCGCGCGGATCGTCGCCTCCAGCGCGTCGGCGCGCTGCTCGGCACCCGGCTGGGTGGCGCCCATCACGGCGTCGCGGGCGAGCATCACCTCGGTCAGCGGCAGGCCGTCGGGGCCGCCGAGGGTCGCGTCGCCTGCCGTGAACCCGTCGAGCGCGAGACCGAACCCGCGGACGCGCAGGCGCGTCAGCACGTCGAGCTGCACCGCGGTGACCGGGAGCTCGGGCTCGCGCGGGAGCGCGATGCACAGCCGGCGCGGATCGACGCCGTTCTCCCGGGCGCGCTCGGCGAGCCGGTCGGCCAGCGCCAGGTCGGCACAGGCCGCCGGGGGGATGATGATCGTCGCGTCGATGCGCACGGCCGGGTCGTCGAGCTCGAGCAGCGCCTCGCACGCGGCGTCGAGGACGTGCTCGGCGACCGCCACCGCGACGTCATGCGCGGCGGTCGCCGCGAGGTCCGTGGCCGCGTCGACCGGGCCGTGCCCGTTGGCGCCGCGCCACGCGCGGGCCTGCAGGCCCGCGGGACGGCCGGTCATCAGATCGACCCGCGGCAGCAGCGGCACCGTGATCTCCCCGGCGTGCAGCGCGGCCATCCAGGCGTTCGTCTGCGCCTCGTCGGCGTCGCGCTCACCACGGCGGGCGAGCGGCCGGTGCAGCCCGACGACCTCCAGCAGCCGTCGCGCCGTCAGCGGCTTGCGCACCGCACCGAGCACCTGCAGGCCGTACGCCCGGGCGGTCGTCTCGGCCGCGCGCAGCACCCCGTCGTCGAGGCCGCTGGCGATCACGATCGCCGTGTCGATGCTGCGCTCGGAGACGTGGCGCAGGAACTCGACGCCGTCCATCCCCGGCATGTCGAGATCGACCACGACCACGTCGGGCTTCGGCTCCCCCGTCAGCAGCGCGAGCGCGCGCTCGCCGTCCTCGGCCTCGAGGAGCCGGCCGGCACCGAGGTTGGCGAGGATCTGCAGCATCGTCCGACGCTGGAACTCGTGATCCTCGACGACCATCACGGTGCAGTCGGCGAGCGTCATCGGGGGTCCTCCCTGGCAATGAGCGGGACGGCGTCGTCGGCATCGGCCCCGGCGAGCAGCCCGAGGTCGCGGCCCCGCTGGACCGCCTCCTCCCGGGATGCGACGCCGAGCTTCGCGTAGAGCGCCCGCGTGTGGGTCTTGATCGTGTTGCGGCTGATGAAGAGGTCGTCGGCGACCTGACGGAGGCTGCCCCGGCCTGCCAGTGCAGCGAGGACCTCGAGCTCCCGCGCGCTGAGCTCGTCAGGGCTCGCGGGCTGCGGCGAGGACGCACGCCGCGCCCGGCCCGGAGCGTCACCGCGCAGAACCGCGTCGAGCGCGCTCGGCAGTGCCCCGGCATCGCGGGCCCCGGCCAGCCGTGCGCGGGCCTCGTCGACCGCCACGCGCGCCGCATCGGGCTCGTCGAGCGCGGCATGCGCCCGCGCGAGCTCCAGGAGGACAGCCGGGACCATCAGGGAAGAATCGCGCCAGCCGCGCGCCAGGTCCAGTCCGGCCCGACAGGCGAGGACGGCCTCGGCCGGGCGGTCGGTGCGGGTCAGCAGCCGCGCACTGGCGTAGGTCACGGGGAGCGTGTGCGGCGAGGCGCGCAACGGCCCGCCGTCACGCTCGGCCACTGCCGTGCCGACCAGCGCCCGCGCCTCGCCCACATCGCCGCGACGCAGCGCGGCCAGGCCCAGGACCGCGCGCGGCAGGTAGGCGACGAGCGGCAGCCCGGCCGACGGCAGGTGCACGTGCTCGGCGAGCGCATGCTGGGCGAGGCGCTCGGCGTCCGCGTCGTCGCCGACGAGGTGCAGGTGCCACGCGGTCAGGGCCTCCAAATCGTTGCCGCAACTGGGGCATTTCACGGCAGAACCATGGGAGCGCTCTCTCTAACTGGACAGAGTTCAAAGCGAGATGCTTTTAAACCTTTACTTCCTGGAGTTAAGCATGTGAAATATGGCGATATCAAA
>SYBY01000371.1 GCA_005788585.1 Actinomycetota bacterium
CCCCAGCACCTGCTGGAGGTAGAGGTTCAGGAAGAACCACATCGGGACCCACGCGGCGCCCAGCAGCACCTGCGCGACGTTCGCCGCCGCGAGGTTCGGCGCCCGGAAGATCCCCAGGCGCATGAGCGGCTCGCTGCGGATGGACTGCACGGAGACGAACGCCGCGAGGGCGGTCAGGCCGCCGCCGAGGACGAGCAGCGTCTCCGCCGAGCCCCAGCCCTGCTCGGGGGCGCGGACGATGGCGAACACGATCCCCGCCAGGCCGGTGGTCGCCAGCGTGGCGCCGAGGATGTCGACCGAGCCGCGGCGAGCCGGGGCCGACGGCATGAGCCGCGGGGTCAGGGCCAGCGCGGCGACGGCGAGCGGGATGTTGATCCAGAACACCCACGGCCACGACGCCCACTCGGTGATGACGCCGCCGAGGAACACCCCGGCCGTGCCACCGGCGGGGGCGGCCGCGCCGTACACGGCGAACGCCGTCGTCAGCTCCTTCGGGTTGTGCCCGAAGAGCATCATGAGGAGCGTCAGTGCCGCGGGGGCGATGAACGCCGCGCCGACGCCCTGCAGTGCGCGGGCGGCGATCTCCACCTCCACGGAGCCGGCGAGCCCCGCGAGGAGCGAGCCGCCCGCGAGGACGGTCCATCCGGCGGCGAAGACGCGCTTCGCGCCGAGGAGATCAGAGAGCCGGCCGCCCAGCAGCAGCAGGCCGCCGAACGCGATGACGTAGGCGTTGAACACCCAGGACAGGTTCTCGGGGTCGAACCCGAGCTCGGCCTGGATGTCGGGGAGGGCCACGCCGATGATCGACGTGTCCATGATGACGATGAACTGCGCGAGCGCGATGACGGCAAGGGCCATCCAGCGCCGCGGATCGGCTTGGGGTTGCATGGTGTGCTCCTTGGGGGCCGGTCGGTCCCGGTCGGTGAAGGATCAGAGGTGAGGTGCGGAGGCGCGCGGCCGCGTCAGGCGGTGCGGCTGCGCGCGGTGGCACATCGCCGGCGGGTGCCGGCTGCGGTCTGCAGGGCTGCGGTCATCGGTCCGCCCCCTGGGTGAGCGCCGCGTGGGGCGCGTCATCGCCGTGGGCCGGCTCGTCCTCGCCCAGGAGCTCGGTGCCGAGGACGGCGACGCCGAAGGCGAACGCCGCGATGGCGATGGTCCCCACCAGCCGCGGCGACGGCCCGCCGTGGATCCCGGTCGCGTGGACGGCCGCATGCCCCTTGCCGCGGGCGATGAGCCATCGGTTGACCGGGTACGCGACGAGCCCCGCAACGACGAGCGCGAACGACAGGGCGCCCCAGAAGAGGACATCGCCCACGCCGGACTCCATCGCGCCCGGGACGGCCACCATGATCGCGTTGTCGACGACCTCCATCACGGCGATGCTCAGCGTGTCCGACGCCAGCGCGATCGGGATGACCACGCCCAGCGCCAGGCCGGCCCGCAGGAGCGGAAGGCTCGTGAGCAGGTAGCCGAAGAAGAACGCGAGGGCGACGGCCAGGGCGATCGTGCCCAGGTCGGAGAACCCCAGCGCGGTCCCGATGACCATGCCGAGGACCTCACCGATGGCGCAACCGGTCAGGCAGTGCAGCGTGGCGCTCAGCGCGACGCCGTTGAGCTCGCGCCCGGACGTCGGCAGCTCGTGGTGGTGGTGTGCGTGTGCCGTGGTGCTCATGCCTGCCCCCGAGAATGAGTGTGCGCGTGCGCAGCAGCGGAGTGCATACCCATGTGGGGTATGTGCATGCACCGTATCAGATACCCATGGGGGGTATCAAGGGGCGACTGCGCGGGTGTGCCGCTCAGCGTGTTGCTGGGCCCGTGGACCCCGCATCCCACCCCGACCATCCGGCCGACAGGTCATCGCTGACCACCACGACCTGTTGTCCAGGGGCTGGGTAGAAGTGGTCAAGCGGCTGCTCGCGGAAGTGCAACAGCTCGACTCCCAGTCGCTCGGCCAGGTCGCCCATGGTTGGGCAATACCCGCCGCTGCCCTCGACGAGCACGAGTCGAGGGGCGGCGTGGCGCAGCGCGAAGTCGAACTCCCAGCGCTGGTTCGCTTCCGTGTGCGGCGTGTCCTGCAGCAGGAGCCCCACGCGTTCGGCGGGGCCGATGGCCCGTTCGAGCTCGTGGTGGGAGAAGCCGGTGAGCTTGGTCCAGCGATCGCGAAGGCGAGGTGCGACGAGGAAGCCGGACTTCGGATCGATGTCGACGGAGATGAGGCGCCCGTCCACGCCGTCGTCGGCGTTGCGCGCCAGCGCGCGCAGGAGCACGAGCGACCCGAGCCCCTCGTAGATGCCGGTCTCCACGACGAGCGCCGGCTTCGTCGCTCTGACTGCCAAGTACCAGAGCAATCTGTTGCCGACGGGCAGGCGGTGCTTGACGTCGAATCTCCACCGCAGGCGCCGGGTGAGTCGCACGGTGAGTTCGGGGTCGGTCCGCGCCTCGGCGACATAGCCGCGCGCTGCTTCCAAGGTGATGCCGAAGTGCGCTGCCCCGAAGGCGCACAGCTCGTCGTCGTTTGCGATCTCGTAGCTGTAGCTCTCGACCTCCGGGTCCCACAGCAGGTATCGCAGGTACATCTTCGGCTGCTCGCGCAAGACCACGCCGTACTTGGCGAGAATGCTCCGCTTCGTGAGCCACCGGAGGCGGCTGGTTCGGCGAAGGACATGCCGCGCCCGAGCGCCAAGGGGCGTGCGATGCATGGGCGCCATCAGCCTGATCCTACGGTAAGTAGGAGGCGACGGTCACTCGATGCAGTGTCGTTCGGGCTGATGGTGGCGCCACTCGTGGACCCCGGCCGCGGCAGTCGCGGGGAGGGTGGACAGCGCGAGGAGGCACGTCAGTGCGAGGCCGACGGACATGCCCGTGATCGCTTGCCTGCGCGGTGCGAGGCCGCGATCGGCCCGCAGCAGCGTCTCGACCCGGCGGACCGTTCGTCCCGTGGCCAGTCCCGTCAGGGCGGGGGCTGCCGCCGGGGTCAGGGCTGCCTTGCAGATCGCGCGAGCCAGTACGACAGGATCGTGGTTGCGCCGCAGTGCCCATTGGTCGGCGTCCCGTTCGAGGTGGTACACGATTTCGGGCCTGGCGCTTCTCGCCCTGGGTACGAAGCGGGCGAGTCCCATGAGCACATCGGACGCGAGCAGGACGAAGCGGTGCCCGCGGCGGATGTGTCCACGCTCATGGGCGAGGCTCGCGGCCAACTCGTCATCGTCCAGCGTGACGAGTGCACCTGTCGAGAGCACGAGGCGGGGCTTCGAGATGCCCGCGGTGGCGACGAAGACACCGTCGCCCGCGATGACGGCGGCGTCCCCGGGTGCGATCCACAGAAGGTCGCTCTCGAGGCGGCGCCTGACGTGCCGCGCTTCCCGCCACGCGCCGGCGAGCGCGAGGCACAGCGAGGCCGTTGCGATCACGGTCGGGGTGACGACGACGACCTGGGCGAGCAGGTGCCCGGTGGCGGCGAACTCGAGGCCTGCAAACGGGAGTGGGACGGTGACGCACCAGTGGCCGATCGCCCCGATGAGCGGCGCCGGGGCGTAGAACATGACGACGAGGGCCAGGATGAGCACGAGGATCGCCCGTGCGGCGACCGCGGACAGCCACGCACCGGCCGCCGCGAGCGGCGCGGCCTTGTCGAGCGGGAGCAACGCCGGGAGCGTCGCCAGTCCGATCAGCCCGACTGCGGCGCCGAGCGCGGCCGTCATCGGCGGCTGCGCTGGTCTGCTTCAGCGGCCAGGCGCTGGAGATCCTCGAGCTGGTCGTCCAGCCCGCCGATGAGCTGCGCCAGCGCAGCGGTCCGTGCGTCACGGGAGGCAGACGCGAGCGTCTGCTCGATCGAGCGCCGAACGAACTCCGCCTCCGTGATCCGCGGGGTGTATCGGATCGACTTGCCCTCGCGCGTCCGCTCGAGGAGGCCGCGCTCGGCGAGGCGGTTGAGCACCGTCTGGATCGTCGTGTACGCGCCGTTGTAGCGCTTCGGCAGCGCTCGGCGGACATCCTCGACCGTTCCGCCCGCGATACGCCACGTCGTGGCCATGACCTCGGCCTGGAGCTCTCCCTGCAGCGGCGTGACGTCCATCGGTGGAGGGTATCGGTCGCGCGGCCGTCGCGGATGCGGCGCTCGCCGGCGTCACGCCGCCCAGCTCCGACAGGGCGTAGGATATGAGGCATGGTTTCCCTTGCTCCCGGCCGCCTCGGAGCGATTGGCCGCCGTGCTGCCGATCACGCCCGGGTCCGGCGCCGCGCCCGCGCGTTCCGGGCCGAACTCCGGCCCGTGGCAACCCCGGATCTCGAGGCGGTCGGCGATCTGTCCTACGGGGGGTACCTGCTCCCGACGGACGCGCTGTCGTCGTCGGGCGTCTGTTATCTGGCCGGGACCGGGACGGACATCACGTTCGATCTCCTTCTGATCGCCAGGTTCGGCTGTCAGGTCCACGCCTTCGACCCGGTGCCGGCGGCGGCGCGGTACGTCGAGGTCGCCGCGCGCCACGAGCCGCGTCTCTCCTTCCATCCGATGGCGTTGTGGTGTGCCGACGAGGAGTTGCAGTTCCATGCCCCGCGCGAAGCAGGGTTCGTCTCGCACTCGGCCGTGAACCTTCATGACACGCCTGTGGCGTTCTCCGCGGCCGGTCGTTCGGTGCGGTCGGTCATGCAGGAACTCGGCCATGACGAGATCGACCTCCTCAAGATCAGCGCCGAGGGCTCAGAGCACGCGATCGTCCAGGGGGCGCTGGCGGACGGCGTGCGTCCGCGGGTGTTCTGCATCGAGTTCGCGCAGCCCGGCCCCGTGCCCGATGTGCACACCACCATGCGCCGGCTCGCTCACGCCGGGTACCAGCTCGTCGGCGCTTCCGTCCGTCCATGGAACTGGAAGCTCACATGGCTTCGGACGGATGGCGCCGCGCCGCGTCCTCGCCGCGGATGATGTCGATCTCGGCATGGAGTTCCGACCACCGTGCGGCGTGCCCCGACAGCGTCTGCGCGAGTCTGCGGAGGTGTTCCCAGCCGTCCTCGGCCTCCCACCCCCAGTGCAGGACGATGGGGATCCAGCCTCCCCCGCGGCGGTCGCATGCGCGCTTCGCAGCGGGCTCAACCACTGCCGCGTGGTCGTAGTAGGGGGCATAGCTCGGGAGATACACCGCGTCGCCCCACCATGTCGGGGCTCCGTGGAATCCGATCTGCATGACGCTCTCCGGTCCGCCGCAGACGATGTCGAAGCGCTGGGCGAGGACGGGCCACTGCCGGGCTTCGAAGCGATTCCACGGCGGCACGAACACACGTGCCGGTTCGCAGGCGGGGCGGAGGGCGTCGTCCGCGAGTGACAGGCGCTCGCGCAGTTCCTCGGGCGAACGACCGAGGAGTTCGGACTGGCGGCGTGGGTGGGTGTCTCGTGTCCGGTGATCGAGGCCGTGGACGCCGATCTCGACGCCTTGCGTCTGGACATCCGAGAGCGTCTGCAATTCCGTGTCGGACAGCGGGCGGTCACCGACGTGCCGTGGGTCCAAGGGCCGCTGCGACGGCCGCGAAACCGCCGCGAGGAGGTACGGCACCTCGGCGTCGGCCATGATCGTGTGGAAGCGCCTGAACGCTTGGGTGCCAAACCGCCGAGGGTCGTCGTCGGCCAGCCAGTGTGGATACTCGTCGACGCGGACGAGAAAGCGCGGGGATTGGGGCTTGGCCGCGCCGACGGTTTCCGCTCGCGCCCGTTCGCGGGCGATGATCGTGTCCTCGAACGTCACCCTCCCGCGACGCATTGCGACGCGCTGGGCTGCGCGGACGGCCTTGGGGCCCGTGCGGCGGCGGCGAGCGGCCGCGCGCAGGCTTGGCGGGATCACGTCGAGCGGCGCGGACGTGCCCGCGATGAGTCGCGCTGTCCGCCGCTCATCCTCGCTCCCGAACACACGGCAAAACCTACAGCATGTAGGATTTGGTCCGCGCATTCCGCTCCCCGGCAACGTCCGATCTGGCGCGGGCTACGGGTGGTGGGTCTCGTGGTCGAGCGGGACCCCCTCCGGCGCGGCCTGCGGCGCGCGCCCGTCCTCGCCCGACGTGAGCGCAGGCCCGATGACGAGAGTCGAGAACGTGAACGCCGCCGCCATCAGTGCGGCCACACCCGCGGGGGCCACCCAGGATCCGGTTCGCCGGTGCAGTCGGCGCAGGAGGGGGATGACCAGGAGGAAGCCGAGCACGCCGAAGACGAGTCGGCCCGTCGTTCCCGCCAGCAGCGCCGCGCCCGCGACCGGTCCGGCGTGGTGCAGGACATGCGGGGCGGCGCCGAGGACGGTGGCGCCGACGGTGGCGAGCGCAGCCCGAGCCCGGTCGAACGACCGGCGTCCGCGTGCCGGCGGGGTGGCGGCGGGTGACCCGCTCATGCCGCGGACGCGCTCGCCATGGCGGCGTTCGTGCTCCTTGGCGGAAGGTCTCGTTCGACACGGCGCAACAGCACGGCATTCGTCGCGACGATGATCGAGCTCGCGCTCATGAGCAGCGCCGCCCACTCTGGACGCAGCTCGATGCCGTACGCGGGGTAGAGCACCCCCGCCGCGATGGGGATCGCGAGGAGGTTGTAGATCGAAGCCCAGCCGAGGTTCTGCTTCATCTTGCGCTCGGTGGCGCGGGAGAGCGTGATCGCGCCGGCGATGTCGAGCGGATCGGAGCGCATCAGGACGACGTTCGCGGTCTCGACGGCGACATCCGTGCCCGCGCCGATGGCGATCCCGACATCCGCCTGGGCGAGTGCCGGGGCGTCGTTGACCCCGTCGCCGACCATGGCCGTTCGCTTGCCCTCCGCCTGGAGCCGGCGGACGAAGTCGGCCTTCTGCTCGGGAAGCACGTCGGCGAAGACGCGCTCGATCCCGAGGCGTTCCGCGACGGCGTGCGCGGTGCGTTCGTTGTCGCCGGAGATCATGGCCACCTCCAGGCCGGCGCGGCGGAGGGCCAGGACCGCCTCGAGCGCGCTTGCACGCACCTGGTCGGCGGCGGCGACAAGCCCGGCGGGCTCACCGTCGACGGCCACGTACATGACCGTGTTGCCTCGAGCTGCAAGCTCCTCGGCGCGCGCCTCCAGGGTGTCGTCGGTCGTCGCCTCCCGCTCCATCATGCGGCGATTTCCCACGGCGACGCGCCGTCCGGCGATCGTCGCGACCAGGCCATGGCCGGCGACCGACTCGAACGCCTCGGGTTCGGCGAGTGCGATCCCGCGCTCCTCCGCGCCCCGGACGATGGCGCCCGCGAGCGGGTGCTCGGACGACTGCTCGGCGCTCGCGACGAGCCGCAGCAGGTCCTGCTCGGGGAGATCGCCGGTCGACACGACCGTGGTGAGCGCGGGCTGGCCGACCGTCAGCGTCCCCGTCTTGTCCAGGGCGATCGCGTCGAGGCCGCCGATCGCCTCCAGGGTTGCAGCGTCCTTGATGAGGATCCCGTGCCGTGCGCCGAGGCCGGTGCCGACGGCCACCGCGGTCGGGGTCGCGAGGCCCAGCGCGTCGGGGCAGGCGATGACCACGGCGCTGATGGTGAACGTCAGCGCAGTGAGCAGGTCCTCGCTGGAGAACAGCGTCCAGGCGGCGAACGTCAGGAGCCCGGAGGACAGGGCGACGACCACCAGCACGCCGGCAGCCCGGTCGGCCAGCCGCTGGCCTGGGGCCTTCGAGTTCTGGGCGTGCTCGACGAGCTCGATGATCCGGCCGAGCGCGGTGTCCGCGCCGACGGCGGTGGCGCGCATCGTCATGGCGCCGCTGCCGTTGATCGACCCGCCGACGAGGTCGTCGCCCGGGCCCTTCTCCACCGGGATGGACTCGCCGGTCACCAGGCTCTCGTCCACCGCGCCCGCTCCCGAGACGACCTGTCCGTCGACCGGCACCCGGTCGCCCGGCCGCAGGCGGATCTCGTCACCGACGACGATCTCGGCGGTGGGCACTTCCGTCTCCTGCCCGTCGCGGATCACGGTCGCGGTCGGCGGGACGATGTCGAACAGCGCGCGCAGGCTGTCGCTCGTGCCCTTCCGGCTCTTCATCTCCATCCAGTGGCCGAACAGCACGAAGGTCACGAGCATCGCGGCGGCTTCGAAGAACGTCTCCTCGCCGACGACGGTCAGCAGCACGCTCGAGCCCCAAGCCGCCAGCACGCCGGTCGCGACGAGGACGGACATGTTCAGCGCGCGGTGCCTGAGCGAGGTCCAGGCGCCGCCGATGAAGATCCAGCCGGCCCACCACACCACCGGGACCGTGAGCACGAGCATCAGCAGGTTCGCGACGGTCATGGACTCGATGAGCTCGAGGCCGAACGTGTTGACCGCCACCGGGGAGATCAGGACGACCGGGATCGTGAACAGCAGGGCGACGAAGAACCGCGTGCGCATGTCGCGCTCCATGTCCGCGGCCATCGCCGGGTCGGACATGTCGTGGCCCATGTCGTGATGCCGGTCGTCGTGATCGGCGCCCGCCGGGACATGTGGGAGCTCGTACTGCATGCGGTCGGTGGTGGTGCAGCACGTGATCGGCAGCGTCTCCGCGTGGTGCGCCAGCTGCGCCCACGTCGGATTCCCGTCGTCGGTGCAGCGCAGGCCGACGTCCTCGATCGCCGCGCGCAGGGCCTCCTGGTCGAGGTCGGGGCCTTCGACCAGGACGCGGTCGTCATCGACGTGGACGCTCGCAACCCCAGCGATGTGCAGGAGCGCATGCTCGAGCCGGTCGCGGCACGAGATGCAGTGCAGCCCCTCGACCTGAATCTCGACGCGTGTGCCGGATGAGGTTGGCATGGCCAAAGTCTTACGCATCGTAGGACGAGATTCGATGTGTGGCGGCGGAGCCGGCCGGCGCTGCCGCGTGCGCCGACCGGAACCTCCGCAGTCGCAGGGCGTTGGCCACGACGCTGACGCTCGAGAACGCCATCGCCGCCCCGGCGATCCCCGGGTTGAGCAGGCCGATCGCCGCCAGCGGGATCGCGGCGACGTTGTAGCCGAACGCCCACGCCAGGTTCTGCTTGATCGTGCGCAGCGTCGCCCGCGACAGGCGGATGGCGTCCGCCGCGGCCCGCAGGTCGCCGGTGACCAGCGTCAAGTCCGACGCCTCGATCGCCACGTCGGTGCCCGTGCCGATCGCCAGGCCGAGGTCGGCCTGGGCCAGCGCCGGCGCGTCGTTGACGCCGTCTCCGACCATCGCGACCACCCGGCCTTCGCCCTGCAGCCGGCGGATGACATCGGCCTTGTCGGCCGGCATGACCTCCGCGATGACCTCGTCGATGCCGACCTCCGCCGCGACGGCGCGCGCCGTCGTCTTGTTGTCGCCGGTCAGGAGCACCGGCCGCAGCCCGAGCGCCTGCAGCGACGCGACCGCCTCGGCCGACGTCGGCTTGACCGTGTCGGCCACGACGAGCACGGCACGGACCTCGCCGTCCCACGCCGCCACGACCGCGGTGCGGCCCTGGGCCTCGGCGGCCTGCTTGGCGTCGAGCAGCGCGTCCGGGAGCCGCAGGCCCCAGTCGGCCATGAGCGACGGGCGCCCGACCTGCACGCCGTGACCGTCGACGACGCCCTCCACGCCGAGGCCCTCGCGGTTGGCGAAGCCCTCGGCCGCCGGCAGCGTGCCGAGCTCCTCGCGGGCGCCGCGGGCGATCGCCTGGGCGATCGGGTGCTCGGAGGCGTCCTCGAGCGCGCCGGCGATCCGCAGGACGTCCGCGCGGGTCGTCTCGCCCTCGGCGAGCACGACGTCGGCGAGCGCCATCTTGCCGGTCGTCACCGTGCCGGTCTTGTCGAGGACGATCGTGTCGACCTTGCGGGTGGACTCCAGGATCTCCGGGCCCTTGATGAGCAGGCCGAGCTGGGCGCCGCGGCCGGTGCCCACGAGGAGCGCCGTCGGCGTGGCCAGGCCCAGCGCGCACGGGCAGGCGATGATCAGGACGGCGACGGCCGCGGTGAACGCGAAGGTCGTCGTCTCGCCGGCGCCGATCCAGAACCCGAGGGTCGCGAACGCGAGGCCGATGACGATCGGGACGAACACGCCGGAGACCCGGTCGGCCAGCCGCTGGACGGGCGCCTTGCCCGTCTGCGCGTCGGTGACGAGCTTGGCGATCTGCGCCAGTGCGGTGTCCGCGCCGACCTTCGTCGCGCGGACGACGAGCCGGCCGCCGGCGTTCACGGTCGCGCCCGCGACCTCGTCGCCGGGCTGCTTCTCGACCGGCACGGACTCGCCGGTGAGCAGGGACTGGTCGACGGCCGACGTGCCCTCCTCGACGACGCCGTCGGTGGCGACCTTCTCGCCCGGGCGCACCACGAAGCGGTCGCCCACGGCGAGCTGGTCGGCGGGGATGCGCCGCTCGGTGCCGTCCTCGTCGAGGATCGAGACCTCCTTGGCGCCGAGCTCGAGCAGCGCCTGGAGCGCCGCGCCCGCCCGCCGCTTGGCCTTCGCCTCGAAGTACCGGCCCGCGAGGATGAACGTCGTGACGATGGCGGCGGTCTCGAGATAGATCTCGTCCTCGCCGGCCCCGCGCTCGGGGATGAGGTCGAAGGACATGCGCATGTCGTTCATCCCGGCGTCGCCGAGGAACAGCGCGTAGAGCGACCACAGCCACGCCGCGAGGACGCCGACGCTGATCAGCGTGTCCATGGTCGCCGTGGCGTGCTTGGCGTTCGCCCACGCCGCGCGGTGGAACGGCCAAGCGCCCCATAGCACGACGGGTGTGGCGATCTGCAGCGACAGCCACTGCCAGTTGTCGAACTGCAGCGCCGGGATCATGGCGATGAACAGCACCGGCACGGACAGCAGCGCGCTGGCGACGAGCCGCCGCCGCAGCGGCGCCGTCTCGTCGTGGGCGTCGTCTTCATCGGGCCCCGCGCCGCCGTCCTGGGACGGCAGCGCGGTGTCGTAGCCCGCGGCCTGCACGGCCGCGACGAGCTCCTCAGGGTCCACCGCGTCCGCGTCGTAGTCGACCGTGGCCTTCTCGGTCGCGTAGTTCACGGTGGCGGTGACGCCGTCGAGCTTGTTGAGCTTGCGCTCGATGCGGTTCGCGCACGACGCGCACGTCATGCCGGTGATCGGCAGCTCGACG
>SYBY01000372.1 GCA_005788585.1 Actinomycetota bacterium
CTGGCGGAAGCCGGGGATGCGCATGTCGCGGCCGATCGCGCGAGCCGCGCGCTCCAGGCTCTTCTGCACCTCGTCGGGGCTGACCTGCGCCTCGACGCGGACGCGAGATTCGGGAAGTTCGGTGGTGGTGGTCGTCAAGGCGCTCATTCGGCGGAACACCTTACCGTTACCCCCATGCACCGCCGCGCCCCCCACATCGTCGTCGCCGCCTGGCTGGTCACCGGACCCGTCGGGCACCTCTGGTGCGGGGTCGCCGACTGGGCGGGCCTGGGGCGCCACTACGCGTGGGCGCGCCTGCGCGGGCGCGACCCGTGGGCGGACCCCTACCCGCCGCAGTAGCGCGGCGGGCAGGGTCGGACCTCAGCCGATCAGCCGTCTCAGCAGACCGACGTCAGGTGGAACGCGCGGTCGGCCACCGCACCGCCGACGGCCGCGCGGGTCGTCACCGTGTACGTCGTGGCGTTGACCGGCGCGATGGCGACGTCGCCGTTGTTCGCCGCGTCGACGACCGTGGCGTTCAGCGCGCACGCCGAGACGTCAGCCGCGAAGGTCACGGTGTACGTGCCCTCGGCGGTCCGGGTCGCCGCGGTCACGCCGCGGGCGTTCGCCAGGGCGCCTGCCGCGGAGACCTGCGCCTTGCTGTTGAGCGCCTGGGCGCTCGTCACGATCTCGCTCGCGCTCTGCCCGTCGACCTGGTCGGCGTTCAGCCCGGTCGCGACACCGCGGGCGTTCGTGGTGAACGGCGCGGCGTTGACGTTGCTCGAGGTGATCGTGCCGACCGTGGTGCCGCCGTTGTTGGCGAACTCGAACGCCGAACCGTTCACCAGGTTCGTCGCACGCAGGCACGGCTCGTTGCCGGCCGCGCTGCCGCCCAGCGCCGAACGGCAGCCGTAGATCGCGCCGCCGCCGTTGTTGGACTTGTTCGACTGGCGCGTGCCGTACGTCGACGTGTTGGCGATGATCTGCGTCTCCTGCGTGTAGTTCGCCGTCGCACCACCCGCCGGGTTGCGCGCGCCGCCGTTCATCGGCCGGCCTTCACCGGCGCTCATGGCGAGCGGTGCGCCGACGAGCAGTCCGATCATCGATGCTGCGAGCAGGTACTTCCATTGGAGCTTCATGTGGGGACAGCCTCCCTTGTGGTCGTGTCTCTCGTGGTTCTGCAACCGCCGACCTGTACCCGGGTTGCGCTTTCGCGACCCGATTGCACGGTTCCTCCCAGTGAGATCAGGTGCCCGGCGGCAGATCCAACGGATCCAGGACGAGCGGATCGACTTCGTCCTGATCGGCGCTGCCGGCCATCAGGCCCACCAGTTCGCCGCTGACGTGCAGGGCGACGAGTGCCTGCACCGGCTCGATGAGGAACTGCCGACCGACGAGGCCTTCGCACTCGGCGACCGCCGCTTCGGCGGGTTTGGCCGCGCTGTAGGGCCGGCTCATGGTCATGACGTCGAACGAGTCGGCCACGGTCAGGATCGCCGCGCCCATGGAGATCTCCGCGCCCGAGAGACCGCGGGGGTAGCCCTGCCCGTCCGGGCGCTCGTGGTGGGCGCGGATCCACTCGACCTGCTCGTCGCTGAGGACGTCCTCGACGATCCGGGCACCGAGATCGGCGTGCTTGCCGACCAGCCGCCGCTCGCCGGTCGTCAGCCTGCCGGGCTTCAGCAGCACCGCGTCCGGCACGCCGATCTTGCCCACGTCATGGACGAGTGCCGCCTCCTCCAGCTGGGCCACGCGCCGGGGGTCCCACTCCAGCTCCTCCGCGAGCCGTCGCGCAATCGCCGCGACCCGCTCGGAGTGCCGGCGCGTGCTCGGGTCCTTGGCGTCGATCGCGCGGGCCAGCGCGCGGATGCCGAGGAGCGCCTGGGACCGGCGCAGCTGCTCGGCACGCTCGGCGGCCGACAGCTCACGCACGACCTCGGGGTCGTAGATCCACGCGGAGTCGCGTCCGTGGGCCTTGCTCCAGTAGAGGGCGCCATCGGCCAGGCGGAACATCGCGTCGGCGTCCTGGGCGTTGCGCAGGTCGCAGATCCCTGCGGAGATCGTGATGCTGATCCCGGGGAGCACCGGGCTGGAGCCGATCAGCGCGCGGGTGCGCTCGATCGCCGCGAACGCGCGCACGCCGTCGGTCTCGGGCAGCAGCATCGCGAACTCGTCGCCGCCGATGCGCGCGATCGTGTCCTCGCCGCGCGCGGCCTCACGCAGCCGCGCGGCGACGCTGGCGAGCACGCGGTCGCCGACGTCGTGGCCGGCCGCGTCGTTGATGGACTTGAAGTGATCGACGTCAAGCACCACGAGCGCCAGCTCGCGCCCATAGCGCTGCGCGCGCCCGAGCTCGGTCCGCAGCCGCTCGTGGAACGCCCGGTGGTTGAAGAGCCCGGTCAGCGGATCGCGGGTCGCCTGGTCGACGAGCTGCTGACGCGTCTCGCGGTTGACCACGGCGGTGCTGATGAGATCGGCGAAGGCCGCGACCTTGTCGACGGCGTCCGCTCCCAGCGTGCGTCCGTGCCCCACCGCGACGCTGATCAGACCCCACTGGCGTCCGCCGGCCCTGACGGGCGCCATCACCATCTCGCTGAACTCGAGTTTGGAGGCGACCTCGTCGTCGGCGATGTCCCTCACGCGCAGGTGGAGGTTGCGCCCCGTCCGGCGCACGTCCCCCGCCGGGGTTCCGGCTCCACCCGGGACCACGGTCCCCACCGGCAACCCGGGCAGGCCGTCGGTCCATTCCGCGACCAGGACGGCCTCGTCGGTACCGACGAAGCGAAAGAGCGCGCCTCCGTCGGCGTTGAGCAGCTGCGCGGCATCGCGCGCGGCGCGGGTGAAGACCTCATCGTCCGTCTCACGGTCCGACGCGACGTCCTTGGCGAGGTCGAGCAGCGCGGCCTGCTCGCGGGCGAGCTTGCGCTGCGACGCGGCAAGCGTCCGCACCCGGCCGGCACCCGCGATGACGAAGATCCCCAGGCCGACCTGCACCGGCACGGCGAGGAGCAGCTCCGTGACGTTCGCCGGCGCAGCGTCCGCGTCGTAGGTGAGCGGCAGCAGCGTGGCCAGCGTGGTGAGCCCGATGATCGCCATCGCAGCACGCGGCGAGAAGAAGCTCCCGGCGAAGGCGATGATCACCGCGCCGATGAGCAGGGACGGCGAGTCGACACCGTTCGTGAGCAGCGTCGCGGCGACCGTGATGCCGATCGAGAGCACCGCCAGGCCGACGAACACCCAGGGCGGCACCCGCCGCCAGGGGACGATCACGAGCATCGGCACGCCGAGCGCGAGCGTGAACGCCGCCACCGCACCCATCAGCGCCGGATGGTCCGACGCAAAGGCCGCCAGCGCGACGGCGAGCACGCCTCCGAGGGTGAACAGCCCGCCCCCGATCCGGCCCGCGACCTCGCGCTCTCGCGGGCTCTCCAGGGTCGGCCGCGCACGGAACGCCGCCCGCGCCCAGCCGTCGGGTCCGAGCATCGAGTCGCTCACAGGCGCACGGTCCCCGTCGCAGTGGCCGGCGGCGCGGCGAGCGCACCCGGCAGGGCGACCGTCAGCTCCGCGAGTGCCTCGGCACGGCGCTCGTCATCGGCGTCGAAGGGCGCGCCATCCCGGCGGTCCAGCGCCGAGAGCACGCCGACCGTCTCGCCGCCGGCCTTCAACGGCACGACGAGCATGGTGTGCGGGATGTACCCGGTCCGGCCGGCGGCCGCCGTGGCGAACCGTGGATCGCAGCGGCAGTCGGGGACGCGCAGCGCCCGCCCGCCCACGTGCACCGCGCCGGCCAGCCCGGTGCCGGCGGGCAGGCGCATCCCGAGCACGTCCTCGGCGCCCGCACCCCACGCCGCCCGATAGACGAGCCCGCCGTCGCCACGGTCGGCGATCGCGATCGACACGGCGGCGGCGTCGAGGACCGCGGCGCTCGTGCGCGTGAGCGCCGCCAGCGGCTCGGTGGCGCCGCGCTCGGTCTCGATCACGAGGGTGAGCGGTCGCCCGGCCGTGCCGTCCAGCGGGTGGCCGAGGCGGTGCAGGAACGTCGCGACGTCGGCGGTCCGGCGGGCGGGATCGGGATCGAGCGCGTCGTCCAGCGCCTCCGCGATCTCGGGCGGCAGGGTGCCGCCCGGCACCCGCGCCTTCTCACCCACCCGGGGAGCGCGGCCGTGGAGC
>SYBY01000045.1 GCA_005788585.1 Actinomycetota bacterium
CGCGGATCTCCGGCTCGCCGGCGGCCTGCACGTCGCTCAGGTCGCCGGGGGCGCCGGCGGGGGCGGCAGCGTGACCGGGCCGCGGGAGTAGCCCGTGGCCTTCTCGCCGCGCATGCCGAAGCCCTCGAGCTTGATCTCGACGGCCGCGGTCTTGCCCGCCGCGAGCTCGCGCTTCAGCCACGTCACCGTGTTCGGCAGCAGGTAGACGGCGACGTTGCGCGTCGTCCCGGCGCTGATCGCCTGCGCGCCGTAGCCCGCCGCGTTGCGGCTGTAGCTCACGCCGTTCGCGTCGGTGACGGTGATCTTGCCCGTCGCCCAGACCACGCACATGATGTTGCAGCTCACGTCGGTGTCGAAGCGCGACAGGCCGGCGTTGATCTCCGGCGGCTCGGTGCCGACGACGGTGAGCGTGCCCCGCAGCGCGGTGCTGTAGATGTTGCTCGCACCGGTCGGCGCGGGCGACGTCAGGTTCGTCGCGCGGGAGGCGAACACCACCGCGCCGGCAGCCGCCGTGATCGACGGCTCAGACGAGGACCCGTTCGCGGCCGGTCCGTCCTTCGCGCGGCTGACGAGCGACAGCGCGCCGTCGGACAGGTCGCGGACGAAGACGTCGCCCGTGGGGTCGGCGTCCTGCGAGCTCAGGTTGTTCGCCGTGGAGCGGAAGGCGACGAAGCCGCCGTCGGGCGAGATGTCCGGCTCGTCGGACGTGCCGTTCGCGGCCGGCCCGGCGGGACCGCTCTGGCGGCTGACGAGTTCGGTCTCGTTCGTGGTGCGGTCGCGCACGTAGATGTCGCGGGTGAGCAGGGCGCCCCCGGCGAGCTCGGCGTCGGACTCGAACGCCACGTAGCGGCCGTCGGCGCTGATCGACGGGTTGAACGAGCCGCCCAGGCCCGCGCCGCCGTCGACCCCGGTCTGCCGGCTGACGAGCTGAGTCGTGAGCTTCTTGACGTCGAAGACGAAGACGTCGCTGAGCAGCAGCGCGTCGCCCGCCGCGAGGTTCGACGCCGTCGACTCGTACGCAACGGCCCCGCCCATGATGCTGATGTCCGGACGGGTCGAGTCGCCGAGGGCGGGCAGGCCGTCGAGGCCGATGCTCGCGAGCTTGGAGTCGCGCGTCACGCGGTCGTGGACGTAGACGTCCTTCGTGCCGTCCGAGTCGCCTGTGGCGAGGTTGTTCGCGTTGCTGCTGAAGGCGACGTAGCGGCCGTCCGGGCTCATCGACGGCTGGTTCGAGGTGCCGTTCGCGGCGCCGTTGGCGGTGCTGCGGCTGATGAGCCGCGTCACGTTCGAGGAGATGTCGCGGACGAAGACGTCCTGGTTGTCCTCGCCGTCCTCGTCAGAGATGTTGTTCGACGCCGTGACGAAGGCGATGTACCGGCCGTCGGCGCTGATGGACGGCGCCGACGAGCTGCCGGCCCCGGGCGCGCCCGTCGCGCCCGTGGCGCGGCTGATGAGCCGGGTGATGCCGCGGCGGCGGTCGCGGATGTAGATCTGCGAGGTGCCGGCCGGGTGGTCGGCGGCGAGGTCACCCGCGTTCGAGACGTACGCGGTGATCATGCCGTCGGCCGAGGTGCTCGGCGCGCTCGCGGCGGTGGAGCTCGTCCGGGCAGGCGTGTCGGCGCCCTGTGGCGAGAGGGCGAGGATGCCGGTGACGTTCAGCGGGGCGGCCTGCGCGGCCCCCGCGGCAAACAACACCGCCGCAAACGGCAGAACTCCCGCCGTCGCGCGGCGAACGGACATCCTCTGCATGAACGACATCCCCCCAGACACGGAGCCTGAAAACGGCCGTCCCCCCGGACTGGCCTGACCGCGGCAGCCTACCGGGTTTCGGCGATCCCGACCACCCCGGATGCGAGGTCACGCGCTGAGGGTGAGCTTGCGCGGTCCCCCGCGAAAGCCGACCTCCATGAGGAGAGGCTCGAGGGCTGATCCGACGACCGGCTCACCGTCGACACGCTCCAGGGACAGCTTCAGCGTGCGGCGGTCGCGCACGAAGTCGGCGAGGGCGGACAGCGCTCGTGGCAGCCGGGGGTCGTCGGGCTCGACGAGCACCGCCAGCCCGCGCCCGCCGCGTTCGACGTAGACGACCGGCTCGGCGCCCACGAGCACGACGTAGGCGCCGGCGGCGCGCGATGGCCGGCGCCGTTCGTCGTCATCGCGCTTGGGCCACGGCAGCGCGGCACCGTACGGCTGCGCCGGGTCCGTGGCGGCCAGCACCAGCGGCGGGGCGTCCTGCGCCTCACGCGCGGCGCGCAGCCGCTCGACGGCGCCCGGCAGCGCGAACTGCGCGCCACCGAGGCCCTCGACGAAGTAGCCGCGGCGGCAGACGCCCAGCGTCTCCAGCGCCACGAACGCGTCGTACAGGGATGAGAATCCGCCCGGGACGCCCTCGGCGAGCACCTGCTCCCGGGTGACCAGGCCGTAGCGCTCGAGCAGCAGTTCGGCCATCGTGCGCCGCTGCTGCCCGGGCTCGGGCGCCCGCCGGAAGATCGTGGTCGTCAGCGACCAGCGTCCCTGCACCGTCGCCTGCGCGCCACCGCGGCGCCCGCCGAACCGCCGCCCGCGCCGGGTGGCGTGCTCCGCGGCCTTCCGGGTCTTGGCCAGCGTGAGTTTCGGAGCGCGCAGCGGGGCGAACGCGTCGTTGGTCGCCTCGCCCGCCCACACGAGGTCCCACAGGCCCTCCTGGATCTCCTCCGGGGTGAACGGCAGTTCCGCGAGGAAGTCGGTGAAGAAGCACGGCGAAGCGGTCAGCCGCTCACGCAGCGCCACGTGCACCGGGTCGACCGGATCCTCCGTCCCGCGCGGTGCGGTGACCGGCCCGATCGCCTCGGCGTCGTCGCGGAAGTACAGCGCCACACGCCCCGAGTTGCGCCCGAGCGCGCCCGCGCCGATCCACACGACCTCTCCGCCGGCGCACAGCTGGTCCATCCACGTGGGCGAGTACGCACCGCAGCGGCGCGGCAGGACCTCGCGCTCCCAGATCTCCGCGGGCAAGGCCAGGCCCTGGAGCGGGACGAGCACCTCGCGCAGCCGGTCGACCCCCGCGCCGGTCGGCGGATGCCGATCGATGCCCTGCCACGACGGGAGGAACGTCGCGATCGCCCGCTGATCGGCAGGCTCGATCTCCTTGCGCAGCGCGGCCAGCGACGCGCGGCGCAGACGGCGCAGCACCTCGGGGTCACACCATTCACGCTCGGATCCGCCGGGCCGCAGTTCCCCGCGGACGACATCGCCCTCGCGCTCCAGCTCCGCCAGCGCCGAGGACGGATCGACGCGGTAGCGCGCCCGCACCTCGTCCGTCGTGAACGGCCCGTGCGTGCGCGCGTACCTGTGCACCAGCCGACGCAGCGCGTCGGGGACGTCCGCGACGAACGCCTCCGGCAGCCCGCCGGGCGGCACGGCGCCGAGCGCGTCGCGGTACAGCCCCGCGTCGTCGGCGGCGACCCAGCGCTCCTCGCCCGCCACGCGCAGCCGGATCGCGCGCCGCTCGCGCTCGAGGATCGCCAGCAGCCCGGCCGGGTCGACGCCGGCCGTCACGCGCGCGGCGATCTCGTCGCCGGTCAGGTCGCCCAGCCGGCGCAGCACGTCGGCGAGGCCGTCGCTCGTGTCGGCCTTCGTGCGGTCGCTGCGGTGCTGCAGGTCGCTCTCGACCTGCTCCAGCGCGCCGGGGTCGATGAGGTCGCGCAGCTCGTCCTGGCCGAGCAGCTCACGCAGCAGGTCGCGATCGAGCGACAGCGCGGCGGCGCGCCGTTCGGCGTTCGGCGTGTCGCCCTCGTACATGTACGTCGCGACGTAGTCGAAGAGCAGCGAGGACGCCATCGGGGAGGCCATCGACGTCTCGACCTCCACGAGGGTGAGGTCGCGGCTGTGCAGCCTGGTGAGGATGTCGCGCAGGCCGTCGACGTCGAGCACGTCGCGCAGGCACTCGCGGTACGTCTCGAGGATGATCGGGAAGTCCGCATACCGGCGTGCGACCTCCAGCAGTGACTGCGACTTCAGGCGCTGCTGCCAGAGCGGCGTGCGGCGGCCCGGGTACGCGCGCGGGATGAGCAGCGCGCGGCCGGCGTTCTCGCGGAACCGCGCGCCGAAGAGCGCGCTGCCGCCGAGCTCCCCGACGACGATGTCCTCCAGCTCGTCGGGTTCGACCATGAACCACTCCGCGCCGGGTGGCTCGTCCGCGTCGGGGAGGTGGACGATGATGCCGTCGTCTGAGTAGATCGCGTCGGACTCCAGCCCGATCTCGTCGCGGATGCGCGCGCTGATGGCCAGCGCCCACGCGGCGTGGACGCGACCGCCGAACGGTGTGAGCACGCAGACGCGCCAGTCGCCGATCTCGTCGCGGAACCGCTCGACGACGACGGTGCGGTCGCTCGGCAGCACCCGGGTGGCGTCCTGCTGCTCGCGCAGGTACTCGAGGAGGTTCTTGGCGGCCAGCGCGTCGAGGTCGTACTCGGCCATGAGCGCCGGCGCGTCCTGCTCGACGGCCCAGCGGCTGAATGCGCCGATCGCCTCGCCCAGCTCGCGGGGGCGGCCGACCGAGTCTCCCCGCCAGAACGGCACGGCGCCGGGAGCACCGGGCGCGGGCGTGACGATGACCCGGTCGCGGCCGATCTCCTCGATCCGCCACGTCGACGCGCCGAGCAGGAACGTCTGCCCCGCACGCGCCTCGTAGACCATCTCCTCGGCGAGCTCGCCGACCCGGCGGCCGTCGGGGAGTGTCACCGCGTACAGGCCGCGGTCGGGGATCGTGCCCGCGTTGGCGATGGCCAGCTGGCGGGCGCCCTTGCGCGCGCGGATCGTGTTCGCCACCCGGTCCCACACGATGCGGGCGCGCAGCTCGCCGAACTCCTGCGAGGGGTAGCGGCCGTCGAGCATGTCGAGGACGTTCTCGAGCACGGCGCGGGTCAGCTCCGCGTACGTGTAGGTGCGCGTGACCAGCGCGTGCAGCTCGTCGACGGACACGGTGTCGTCCGTCTGCTCGGCCGCGGCGCAGATGGCGACGATCTGCTGGGCGAGGACGTCGACCGGGTTGCGCGGCACGACGGTCGGCTCGATCCGCCCCTCGCGCATGAGCTTGACGACGACCGCGCACTCCAGGAGGTCGGCGCGGAACTTCGGGAAGATGCGGCCCTTCGCGGTCTCGCCGACGCCGTGGCCGGCCCGGCCGATGCGCTGCAGCCCGCGGGACACCGACTTCGGTGATTCGACCTGGAGCACGAGGTCGACCGCGCCCATGTCGATGCCCAGCTCCAGCGACGAGGTCGCCACAAGGCACGGCAGCTCACCGGCCTTCAGCTGCTCCTCGACGACGGTGCGCTCCTCGCGCGCGAGGGACCCGTGGTGGGCTCGCGCGATCTCCTCGTACGCGCGCTCCTCCGGGAGGTCCTCGTTGTGCAGTTCGTTCAGCCGCAGCGCCAGCCGCTCGGCCATCCGCCGGTTGTTGACGAAGACGATCGTCGACCGGTGCTCGTGGACCTCGCGCAGCAGCTCCGGGTAGATCGCCGGCCAGATGGACCGCCGCGTCGCCTCGCCGCCCACGAGTGGTTCCAGCGGGTCGCGGTTCGGGTCGTCGTCGGGCTCGACCATCGACTCGACCGGGACGTGGATCTTCAGGTCCAGCGCCTTGCGCTGGGCCGAGTCGACGATCCGGCACTGCCGCCGCGGGCCGACCATGAACCGGCCGACCTCCTCGAGCGGGTTCTGGGTGGCACTCAGCCCGATCCGCTGGAAGTCCCGCCCGTCCTCCTGGATCGCGGCGAGCCGTTCGAGCGTGAGCGCCAGGTGCGCGCCACGCTTCGTCCCGGCGACGGCGTGGATCTCGTCGACGATCACCGCCTCGACGTCGCGCAGCCCGGCCTGCGCCTGCGAGGTCAGCAGGAGGTAGAGCGACTCCGGCGTGGTGAGGAGGATGTCCGGCGGCGTCTTGCGCATCGCCGCGCGGTCCTTCTGCGGTGTGTCGCCGGTGCGGATGCCGACGGTCGGCATGCGGTCGGGGTCGCCCGCGGCGATGCCCCGCAGCGGTGCGCGGAGGTTGCGCTCGATGTCGTAGCTCAGCGCCTTCAGCGGGGAGACGTAGACCAGGCGCGTGCGCGGCGCGTCCTTCGGCGTCGGGTCGACATGGAGCCGATCGAGCGCCCACAGGAACGCGGACAGCGTCTTGCCCGAACCGGTCGGCGCGCTGATGAGCGTGTGCTCGCCCGACGCGATCGCCGGCCAGGCCTGTTCCTGCACCGTGGTCGGTGCGGCGAACGCGTCGGTGAACCAGTCACGGACCCGCGGGGAGAACGCGTCGAGAGCCACCAACCCAGAGTACGGGCGGTTGCGGCCAGGGGATGGCCGCAACCCGCGCGCTGTGGAAACCCACAATCCGGTGCCACGCGGACGTTGACATCCGCCACGCCGGTCCGCCGTACGGTCCGACCGTGCCCCATCTCACACGCAAGCAGTTCCTGCATCGAGGCGCGCTCACCGCCGGTGCCGCCATGTTCGGCGGCGCTGCGCCGGCGTTCGCGGCCGCCGATCCCCTCGGTGGCGACCTCCTGCACCGGGACGTCCGGGACCTCTGCGCCTTCGGGCCGCGGCGGACCGGCACGGATGCCGAGCATGGTGCGAGCGCGTGGGTGGCGGAGCGGCTGCGGGCGGCTGGGCTTGAGGTCCGGCTCGACCCGTACCCGTTTCGTCAGTGGCGGCTCACTGGATGGGACGTGGAGCTGGTGGCCGGCACGGCCAGCGCGGAGGTGGCGGCGTTCCCCCGTACGGTCGCCACCCACCCGATCTGGAACACCCGGCCGGCCGCCGGCGAAGCGGACCTCGTCTACGTCGGGTCGGGGACGCAGAAGGAACTGGACCGTCACGACCTGCGTGGCAAGGCGGTGCTCGTCGACGGCAAGGTCCTGCTCAACGTCTTCGCCACCTACAACGCCGACGGCTACGTGTACTGGAACGCCGCGGCACGCGGGGCCGTCGCGATGTTCGCCACCTCGGACGCGCCCGGGAACCTCGTGCGAATGATCGGCATGGGGCGCAACGAGCTCGACGCGAATCCCATCCCCGCCTTCACCGTCGGGCGCAGGGACTTCGGGATGATGCGCCGCGCCGCGCACGCCGGGACCGCGCGCATCCGCTACCGCCTCGATGCGAAGCACGTCGACGGGGTCACGCACGACGTCGTCGCGACCCTGCCCGGGAGCCGCACCGACAAGGACGGGATCGTCGCGTGCGCCCACACCGACTCCATGTTCGACGGCGCGCTCGACGACGCGACGGGCATCGCCGGGCTCATCGGCCTGGCTCATCACTTCGCCGCTCGCCCCCGGCACCGCCGTCCGAAGCCGATGACGTTCCTCGCGGTCACCGGGCATGACACGGGCTTCCCGCATCTCGGGGTGCGCCACTGGGTCGAGGCGAATGCCGCGCAGGTGGCGACGCTCAGCGGGTTCTGTTCGCTCGACCACCTCGCCGGTGTCGCCGCCGAGGACCTGGGTGGCGAGCGGCCGGTGCGGCGCGGCGGCGACGAGGAACGGCTCCTGCTCATCTCCGACAACGCGCTGCTCTACGGCGTGACCGCCCAGGTGGCGGTCAAGCACCGGCTCTTCCCGTCGATCCCCGCCCCCGAGCCGCTGGCGCGGGCCAACCCCGACCTCGAGGGCATGTTCGTCGAGCGCGGCGTCCCCTCCGTGAACATGACGATGGCGTACCCCTGGTACCACACGCCCCAGGACACGCCGGACAAGATCCCGCCGGGGCAGCTCGCGCGCAGCACCCGCGCGTACCGCGACATCCTCGAGGCCATGCAGCGGATGCCCGCGGGGTGGCTGCGGCGCGCCGAGACGAGTCCGCGCAAGCGTTGAACGCTCGGCTCGCGCGTTCGGGCGCAGCGGAGCGTTCCGTCATCGGATCGGGGAGACTGTATACATGCGTCTGCCTGCCGCTGTCCTGACCATTGCGCTGAGCCTGCTCGCGCCAGCCGCCGCCCAGGCCCAGGGGCTGCCGCCGACGATCTCGGGCGTCGCTCCGCCGACACCCATCGCTGCGTACAACGGACAGCTGGTCTGGAGCCAGCCGGCGAGCAACGGGCAGTACCAGCTCGTGTCGCGGACCGGAAGCGGCCCCGTGACGCCGCTGCCCATCGCGACGCGCGGGGTGCCGTTCGACGTCGACCTGGGCCCGACGAGCAGCGGCGGCGTCTACGCGCTGTACTCGCGCTGCACCACAGAGCCGCAGTGGGACCAGGTGGGCATGCCCGACTACCAGACGGGCACGGGCTGCGCGATCTACAAGCTCGATCTGGGCAGCGGGCAGGAGGTCCGCTACTCGAAGGTCAACGCGAGCAACGCGAGTCAGTACTGGCCGACGTACTGGAAGGGCAAGGTCGGCTTCGCGCGGACGTACGCGAGCAACCCGAACAAGGGCTACGTCTACACGAAGACGATCTCCAGTTCGACGCCGTCGGCCCAGATGCCGATCGGGTCGCGCGGTGACACCAGCGCGTACGCGACGCAGCTCGAGCTCTACGGGTCACGACTCGCGTTCGGCTGGACGTACACGACCGAGCAGTTCATGAACTGGCAGCTGCGCCTCGACCAGATCGGCAGCAGCGGCAGCACGGTGCTCGACCAGACCAAGGGCGGGCAGAGCAACGTCGGGCTCGGCTGGCCCGCCTTCGGGTACGGCGGGATCACGTGGTTGCGCTACTGCATCGGCGACCCGGGAAGCTGCCCGGGGGCCGTGCGGATCCAGCGGTCGACGTACACGGGGTCGAGTGACCAGATCGCGTCCACCGGCGAGTTCACCCAGGCGTACGAGTTCGACTCGAGCGGGAGCATCACGTACCTCGAGAACGACGTGCTCAGCCTGTACCAGTGCCAGACCGACCCGGCCACGACACCGGCCTGCACGATCACCGCGACCCAGCCGCAGTTCACCGACCTGGGCTGAGTACCGCGAATGGGATTCACCACCTGACGACGCGCCGGACGTATGGTCCGGCGCGTCAGATTACGATCGTCATGTCAGGAGTCCCCATGCGTACCCGCCTTGCCGCGGCGGTGGTCGCCGCGTCGTTCGCGGCCGTCCCGACGGCCTCAGCCCAGTCCTCCGCGGCCGTCGCGTCGATCAGCGGTACCGCACAGGAGTACAGCGGCGTCACCGCGTACTCGCGGACCCCGATCGGCGACTTCAACGGCGACGGCCGCGCCGACCTCGCGTTCGCATCCTCGGAAGGCCCCCGCATCTGGGTGCAGGTCGTCTTCGGCCAGGCGCTGCTGCCGTCGCTGGACATCAACACGCTCAGCACACCGGGACAGCGCATCGACGTGCGGATCGATCCGGCGCAGCGGCTGAGCAACCTCCGCGTGAGCGGCGTCGGGGACGTCAACGGGGACGGTCGCGCCGACCTCGGCGTCGTCGTCCGCGGACACGCGCTCGTCGTGCTCGGCGCGCCCGGCACCGAGCCGCTGCGTGTGGACCAGGGCGGGCCGCGGGTGCTGCGCCTCGGGACCACCTC
This sequence comes from Actinomycetota bacterium, assembly GCA_005788585.1. The sequence continues at coordinate 9,506 of SYBY01000045.1, forward strand.
GTCGGGCTTCGCGGGCATCGGCCCTGCCGGTGACGTCGACGGTGACGGCAAGGACGACTACCTCGTCCGCCTGCCGGGTGACTCGTACGTCGAGGCCGAGGGCGACACGTACCTCGTCCGCGGCGGTCAGGCCAGGCAGGACGGGGTGCGGATCGGCTACCGGACGGACACGATCACGCCGGTGGGCGACGTCGACGGCGACGGCCGCGGCGACCTGCTCACCGCGCAGACGACGCTGCTCACCCACTTCGACGCCGCGTCCTCCGGCCTCGTGCGCAAGTCCACGCTGAAGACCGGCGCCGTCGCGCTGCGGCTGCTGCGGCCCGGCGGCGACGTCGACGGGGACGGCCGCCAGGACCTTGTCGTCCAGCGAGAGGACGACTACTACCAGCAGTACGTGCTCCCCGGCGGGGCGGCCCTCGGCGCCGGCGGAGACGTCACCGTGGGGTCGCTGCGGCCGCTCCCGGCGAGCACCTACGGCTGGCAGGGCGTCGGCGATCTCGACGGCGACAACAGGGGCGAGCTCGGCGCGAACAACGCGATCCTGCCCGGCCGGACGGGTACGACAGGGTGGACGCTGTCCGACGTGCGGCGCGTCTCGACGCCGTTCGGCGGGCCCAGCCAGTCGGCGAAGTACGGATGGTCGGCCACGCTGACGCCGGTCGGCGACCTGGAGGGCGACGGCAAGGACGATCTCCTGGCGACCGGGTCGCGGTGGGCGACGGAGTCCGTCCAGCCGGGCGGCGGTCTCGCACCGACGGGTCCGCAGCTCGCGCCGAACTGCGCGTCCGTCGGCATCGTCCGGATCGGGCATGGCGAGGCGGACAAGCTCGGTCCGCACCTCGTTGGGTGCCAGGGGCTGGCGTTCACGCGCGGCTCGTTCGCGGTCGGCGCGTTCAACCAGTACCTGCCCATCGGGACGCGCATCGCCTTCGAGCTCGATGAGAACGCCTCGGTGCGCCTGGCGATCCGGCCGACCGCGGGCGGGACGACCCGCACGCTGGTGCTCACGGGCAAGCGCGGCGCGAACCTCGTCAACTGGGATGGCCGGGTCAACGGCGCCCGGCTGCCGGTGGGCAACTACACCGCGGTCGTCACGGCGGTCGACGCCGCGGGGAACACCGGACCGGCGCTCACGAAGACGTTCCGGATCACCGGGTGATGCTCACGCGCCCGCGGCCAGGTCGCGGGCGCGCAGCAGTACCGCGTCGAGCATGCCGGGGGTCAGCCGCCCCGTGAACGTGTTCTGCTGGCTCGGGTGAAAGCACCCGAGCAGCGACCACGGGGCGGCGTCCACCTCGGCCCCGTGGCCGAACCGCGGCTTGGGACGCAGCGGCGGATGCCCGGCGGCGGTGCGCAGCCGCAGGGCCGCGTCCCAGCCGAACTGGCCGAGGCACACCACGACACGGACGCGCGGGAGCAGTGCCAGCTCACGCACCGTCCACGGCAGGCAGCGGTCGCGCTCGGCGGGTGTCGGCTTGTTCGCGGGCGGCGCGCAGCGGACCGCCGCGGTCACCCAGCAGTCGGTGAGCGCCAGACCGTCGCCCGCTGAGACCGACGTCGGCTGGTTCGCGAAGCCGGTCCGGTGCAGTGCGGCGAAGAGGAAGTCGCCGGACCGGTCCCCGGTGAAGATCCGGCCCGTCCGGTTGGCGCCGTGCGCGGCGGGCGCCAGACCGAGGAGCAGCACGCGCGCCTGCGGATCGCCGAAGCCGGGGATCGGCCGGCCCCAGTACTCCTCGCCGGCGAACGCGGCGCGCTTCTCGGCGGCGACCTGCTCACGCCATGCGACGAGCCGCGGGCAGGCGCGGCACGAGGTCACCTCGAGCTCGAGTGCGGCCAGCGTGTCCCTGGTCACGAGGACGGGTCGACGAGGAGCCCCGCGAGGAGGCGCTCGGCGAGCGGCTCCAGGTCCTCGATGCGGTCCGGCCGACCGGTGCGCATCTGCCGGCTCATGAGCTCCACGAGCGCGCCGACGACCGCGAACGCGTCCTCGACGGTGGCAAAGCGCTGGCCGCCGCCGCGCTTCTCGACGCCCTCGAGCGCCTCGTTGTACATCACCTGCGCGAACCCTTCGAGGATCACGTCGCGGCGCTCAAGCGCCTCGGTCCCGGCGCCGACGCTCACCACGAGCACCGTGCGGCCGACGTCCGGGCGCTCGGCGACCAGTCGCAGAAAGGCGCGCAGGCCCGCGCGGTGGCGTTCGAGCGGATCGTCTCCGGCCGTTCGCGCGGACTTCACGAGCTCCTCGAGCGCGATGCGCGACGCGTCATCCATGATCTCGAGCAGGCACGCCTTCTTGTTGGCGAAGTGCTCGTAGAACGTCGCCTTGCTCATCCCGGCTTCGCGGCTGATGGCCTCCGCGCTGGCGTCGGCGTACCCGACCTGGCTGAAGACACGGACGGCCGCGTCGAAGAGCCGCGTGCGCTGCAGCCCCTCGCGCACCTCGCGCGGCGGCGCATGGCGACCACGGGGAACACGAGATGGGGCGTCTGCCATTCCCGCGAGTCTACGCGCGCAACGGGTCCCCGAGGCTCCACGCCGTGTCCCGCCCGCGTGTCGTCATCGCTCGGATCGCCGGCCTCGCGACCCCCGCCGTCGGCTGCGGCGCCGAGGGGCGCGACGAGGTCTCCTTCTCCGGCGCCGAAGCCCAGGTCGCCGACGTCGTGACCGACCTGCAGGAGGCCTCCGAGCAGGAGGAGCCGACGCGCATCTGCCGCGCGCTCGTCGCCGA
>SYBY01000046.1 GCA_005788585.1 Actinomycetota bacterium
CCGGAGAGCGGCACGCGCGCGATGGGCGCGCCGGTGGCGGGGTTGGTGACGTCGAGCAGCTCGGCGCCGTCGGCGCCGACCCATTCGCCGCCGATGAGGTTGCGCAGGACGCGGGGCGTCGCGGGGGCGGTGGCTTCCATGGCCTGTTCCACGGTACGCCGCCCCGGCCCCGGCGGCAACGCCGTGCGGGCTACGCTCGACGCCGTGCCCTCCTCACGCAGCGCTCGACGCACCCTGATCGCCGACGCCGCACTCGACGTTCTGGCGCACACGGGGGCCCGCGGCCTGACGCACCACGCCGTCGACGGCAGAGCCGGGCTGGCGAAGGGGTCGACCTCGTACTACTGCCGCACGCGGGTCGATCTGCTCGCGCTGACGCTCGACCGCATCGTCGAGCTGGACCTCGCCGATGTCGCTGCGTGCCGGCAGCGGGTTGAGGCCGGTGACGACGTGGCCCTGGTGCTCGGAGAACTGGTCGAGCACTGGCTCAAGGAACCCGCGCGCACGAGAACGGCGGCCCGGCTGGAGCTGTTCCTCCTGGCCTCCCGTGAGGACGACCTGCTGGAGAAGCTCACGTCAGAACGCGAGGCGTTCGTCGCGCTCGGCCAGACGATCAACGACGCCGCCGACCGGCCGGTCTCACCCGAACTCCTCGGCGCCATTCTGATGCTGGTCGACGGGATGCTGCTGACGCACATCCGCCTGAGGCTCCCTGCCCCAGCGGCCGCCGACGTCCGAACGACCTTGCGCGAGATGCTCGCCGCCTGACGATCCTCTACATTTGTAGAGGATGCACGAGACCCTGCTGTTCCACTCCCGCGGCGACATGCTCGCCGCCACACTCACCATCCCGGCAGGCCCGGGCCCACACCCCGGCGTCGTCACCGCGCCGGGCTTCGCCGGGGTCAAGGAGATGCTCATCCCCGACTACGCCGCCGCCCTGGCCGCGGCCGGCATCGCGTGCATGGCGTTCGACTACGCGGGATTCGGAGCCAGCGAGGGCAAGCCGCGACAGCACGTCGCCCCCCGCCGCCAAGCCGCCTCGTTCCGCCACGCACTGGATGCCCTGGGACGCGACCCGCGCATCGACGCCACGCGCCTCGGCGCCTGGGGGACCAGCCTGTCGGGTGGACACGCATTGGTGACCGCCGCGCAGGACGCCCGCGTGCGTGCCGCCGTCGCGCTCATCCCGTTCATGGGCGTGCGCACCACGCCCGACTGGACGCTCGTCCGCGCGGGCGTCGCAGACCTCGCTCGCCGCGCGCTGCGCCGCCCCGGCGGCCACATGGCCGTCACCGGCCGACCCGGCGACGTCGCGGTGATGACCTCGGACGGGGCCGCGGAGTGGGCGGCGGGGATGGCCGCCGACGCGCCGGCCTACCGCAACGAGGTGACGACCAGCTCGCTGCTGAACATGGCGCGGCACTCCCCCGCGCGAGCGGCCCGGAGGCTGGACGTGCCGACGCGCGTGATCCTCGCCGAGGACGACACGATCACCCCCGCGCACCAGGTGCGCCGGGCGCTCGCCGGCAACCCGCACGTCGACATCGTCGGATTCCAGGACACGCACTTCGAGCTCTTCGACGACCATCGCCAGGCGACGATCGACCTGACCGTCGACTGGTTCGCCCGTCACCTCGCTGCCGAAAGGCGCTAGGCGGCTTGCGCCGGTATATGACAGGCGTCATAGTGACGCCATGGACCAGCTCACCCGCCCCGCCCCCGGCGTCCTGGAATGGCGCGATGTCCCGGAACCGGACCTGCAGGGACCGCTGGAAGCGCTCGTGCGCCCGCTGGTCGTCGCCACCTGCGACCTCGACTTCCCCATCGCCACCGGGGCCACGCCGATCCCCGACGACGTCGCCATGGGCCACGAGGGAATCGCCGAGGTCGTCGCGGTCGGGGACGGCGTGCAGTCGGTCGAGGTCGGTGACCGCGTGGTGGTCGCCTTCCAGATCTCGTGCGGCACCTGCGACCGGTGTCGCCGCGGCCTGACGGGCAGCTGCCAGCGGGTGCGGCCCGGCGCGATGTACGGGTTCGGCGCGTTCGGCGGGCCCGAGTTCGGCGGATTCCTCAGCGATCTCGTGCGCGTGCCGTTCGCCGACGCGATGCTCGTCGCACTGCCGCCGGACCTCGACCCGGTCGCCGTTGCGAGCGCGTCCGACAACCTGCCCGACGCGTGGCGCTGCGTCGCGCCGCACCTGCGCGAGGACCCGAATGCCGACGTCCTGGTCCTCGGCGGGCCTGCGCGGTCCATCGGCCTGTACGCCGCCGGGATCGCCGTCGCCCTCGGCGCGCGGCGCGTCCGCTACGCCGACGACGACCCGGGCCGGCTGGCGACCGCGTCGGACCTCGGCGCCGAGCCCGTCGAGATCGACCGCGGGGAGACGCAGAAGCTCAAGCCGCGCGCGGGCATCGTCGTCGATGCAGGCGCCAGCGGCGATTCCCTGCGGTGCGCGTGCCGATCGGTCGCCTCCGGCGGGCACTGCACCCACGTCGGCGTGATCTACGAGGTCGAGACCCCACTGCCCGTCCTGGAGATGTACTCCACCGGCGTCACGCTGCACGCCGGCCGGGCGATGGCCCGCCCCCTCATCGACCCGGTGCTCGGGCTCGTGGGCACCGGGCGCTTCCGGCCCGAGATCGTCACCGACCGCGTCGTGGCGTGGCGCGACGCGCAGACCGCGCTGCTCGACCCGCACACGAAGCTCGTCTTCACCCGCGAGTAGTCAGCCGTCGAGCGCGCCGGCGTCGTCGGGCACGTCGACGGCATGCTCGCGCAGCGCCTCCATGGGGACGATGTCCAGCGCCCGCTCGTGCGTGGCGGCCAGGACGACGAACGCCGCGGCGCCGTCCTCATGCGCGCGCAGCCAGTTGCGCGCCGTGACGCACCAGCGGTCGCCGGGTTTCAGGCCCGGGAAGCGGTACGCGGGCATGGGCGTGGAAAGGTCGTTGCCGATGCTCCGCTGGTGCTCGAGGAACTCGGCGGTCACGACGGCACAGATGGTGTGGCTGCCGCGGTCGTCGGGGCCGGTCGAGCAGCAGCCGTCGCGGTAGAAGCCCGTCAGCGGGTCCATGCCGCAGGGCACCAGGTCGCCGCCGAGGACGTTGCGCCCGTCACTCATCGCGAGGCACGACCCGCATCAGGGCGACCTCCTCGCCCGACTTGGTGTCCGGGTAGACGACGTACGCGGCCGGCTGTCCGCCGAACCAGCTGGCCTGGTCGGCC
>SYBY01000373.1 GCA_005788585.1 Actinomycetota bacterium
AGGCCGGCGGAGATGGCGAACTGGCCGTAGCGGTCCGTCTTGCGGACGTCCCGTGGTGTCTGCCAGGTCTCCGGATCGAACCCGGAGGCCGGCGCTTCGGCGGCGGCGCCGTCGTCATCGGTCGGCACGATGCCCGACTGGCCCGCGGCCAGCGCGTCGAAGAACGCATCGGGCTCATTGCCGACGGGCGAGACGACCCCGCGCCCGGTGACGACGACGTCGCGCATGACTACGCCGTCGTCCCCGCGAGCTTGAGGGTCAGCTTGACCGCGTCGCCGACCGTCTCGACCGGCTTGAGCTCATCGTCGCTGATGGTGATGTGGTACTCGTCCTCGAGCGCCTTGATGAGCTCCACGAGGTCGAGGGAGTCGACGTCGAGCTCCTCCCACGTGGTGTCCATCTCGGCGTTCTCGGCGCCCGGCACCTTGATCGCTTCGAGTTCGTCGCGGACGCGCTGCAGCACGCCGTCTTCGGTCAGATCCGCCATGTGTGTGCTCCCTGGTTGGTTGAAGTGGTCATGCGCCCATGCCTCCGTCCACGGAGAGCGTGGCGCCGTTGATGTAGCCGGCCTCGGCCGAGCAGAGGAACCGCACGGCGGCGGCGACCTCCTGCGGGGTCCCGACGCGGCCCGCCGGGATGAACTCGACGAGCTTGTCGGTGTCGAGCTCCGCGGTCATGTCGGTCTCGATGAAGCCCGGCGTGATGGCGTTGACCGTCACGCCGCGCTTGCCGATCTCCTTCGCGAGCGCGCCCGTCAGCCCGAGCAGGCCGGCCTTCGAGGCAATGTAGTTGGCCTGCCCGGCCTGCGCCCGCGTCGCGACGATGCTCGACACGTTCACGATGCGCCCCCACCGGTTGCGGAGCATGTCGCCCATGACGCCGCGGGTGAAGCCGAACGCGCCCGACAGGTTGGTGTCGACGACGTCGCCCCAGTCGCTGTCGCTCATGCGCAGCGCCAGGCCGTCGCGGGTGATCCCGGCGTTGTTGACGAGGACGAAGACCTTGCCGAAGCGCTCGTGGATCTCTTCGACTGCGCGTGCGACGTCCTCGGGCCTGCCGATGTCGGCCTGCACGTCACCGCTCGTCCGCCCGATCGCGACGACGGTCCAGCCGTCGGCGCGCAGCGCGTCGGAGATCGCCGCGCCGATGCCGCGCGTCCCGCCGGTGACGACGGCCACGCCGCCTTCCTGCTGTTCGGCGAGCGTGGTCACGCCTCGTCCTCCTTGAAGCCGATGATCGTCGCGCCCCACACGTAGCCGGCGCCGAAGGCGGCCAGGCCGACGCGCATGCCGGGCAGCAACCGTCCCTCGCGCTCGGCGTCACGCAGCGCCAGCGGGATCGACGCCGACGACGTGTTCGCCACGCGGTCGACGTTCATCACGAGCTTGTCCTCGGGCAGCCCGAGCTGTGACGCGGTCGCCGTGAGGATCCGGGCGTTCGCCTGGTGGGCGACGAACAGGTCCAGGTCGTCGACCGTCAGACCCTCGCGCTCGAGCACCTCGCGCGTGGCCTCCGCCATGCGGTCGACCGCGTTGGTGTAGACGCTGCGCCCGTTCATGGTCAGGCAGCCGCCGAGCGGGGCGTACAGCTCGTCGGCGCGGTACTCGCTGCCCAGCGACGCGCGCGTCACGCCCGTCGCGAAGTCCCCGCCCGTCAGGACCGCGGCGCCCGCGCCGTCGCCGAACAGCACGGCGGTCGAGCGGTCCTCGAAGTCGGTGATCCGGCTGAGGATGTCGCAGCTCACGACGAGCACGGTCTCCGCGCGCGAGGCCTCGATCAGCGCGGCGGCGTAGTCCAGCGCGTAGATGAATCCCGCACACGCGCCGTTGAGGTCGACCGCGCCGGTGATGCCCGCGCCCAGGTCGTCGGCCACCCGCGGCGCGAGCCCGGGGGTGATGAAGTCCGGGGTGATCGTCGTGACGACGACGAGGTCGAGCACCGACGCGTCGATCCCCGCGTCCTCGATCGCCTCGCGCGCGGCCTCGGTCGCCAGTGCGCCCGCGGGATCGTCGGGGTCGAGGTGGTAGCGCTCGCGGATGCCGGTGCGGCGGACGATCCAGTCGTCCGTCGTCTCGAGCCCACGGGCTTCGAACTCGGCGTTGGTGACGACCTTGTCGGGGAGCGCGCGGCCGATGCCGACGACGCCCGCCTTCACGCGGCCACCGTCACCGTCCGGCGGACGAGCCCGGCGAGCACCCGTCCGGGGCCGACCTCCTCGAACGCCTCGATGCCGGTGTCGGCCATGGCGAGGAGCGTTTCCCGGAAGCGCACAGGGGCCAGGAGGTTGGCGACGAGCTCGCCGCGGATGTCGCTGAACGGCTCGGCGGTGCCGTTGCTGAAGACGGGGAAGGCCGGGTCCCCGAACGCGACACCGCCCAGGGCGGCGCTCAGCTCGTCGGCCGCGGGGGCCATGAGCGGCGTGTGGAACGCGGCGCTGACCGGCAGGCGGCGGGTGCGCACCTCGAACTCGCGGCCCAGCTCCAGCGCCTGCTCGATGCCCTCCTCGCGGCCGGAAAGTACGACCTGCCCCGGCGCGTTGTCGTTGGCGACATACAGCCCGGTGCGGCGTGCCAAGCCGCGGGCGACCTCGATGTCGCCGCCCAGCAGCGCGACCATCCCGCCCGGCACGAGCTCGTTGGCGCGGTCCATTGCGCCCGCGCGGACGTCGACGAGCCGCAGCGCGTCCTCGAAGGTCAGCGCGCCCGCGGCGACGAGCGCGGCATATTCACCGAGCGAATGGCCGGCGCCCGCGACGGGCGCTGCGGCGTCGGGGTCGTCCACACGCGCGTCCCACGCCGCGACCGAGCACAGGAAGATCGCCGGCTGCTGGTAGCGCGTCCCCTCGTCGAGACGGGAGAACGGGTCGTAGTCGAGCAGGGCGAGCCCGGCCTGCAGGCGCGGGGCGTCGATCCAGGGCTCCTCCATGCCGTCGGCATGGCTGCCCTGTCCAGGGAACAGGACCGATACGGGGGGCATCGAAGTAGAGGTACACGACAAACGGCTCCAGGTCTCCTGGGTTTGACGCGACGGGTGTCCGTGTCAA
>SYBY01000047.1 GCA_005788585.1 Actinomycetota bacterium
GGGCGTCGCGCGGAAAGCCCGGGGCGTCGAGCACGTAGCGCACGGCGAGGTGCCTCGTGCTCTGCACGATCATCCACGTCGCCTGCTCGAGGCGCTGGGGGTCGGTCGCGTCGCCGTGGATCGCCACCAGCTGGTACGTGAAGTCGAAGACGCGCTGCTGCACTCCCTCGAGGACGACGGCCTGCTCGGCGGCCGGGACGCGGTCGACGATCGCGCGCAGCAGCGAGGCGTGGCGCTCGAGCGCGTCGAGCACCGCCGTGGTGACCGTGTGCGTCGCGGTGACCGCCGGCTGGCCGAGTGCCGCGCGCAACGCGGGCGTCAGCTCGGCGGCGAAGTCCCCGACGAGCCGGTGGCTGAGCGCGGTGACGATGGCGTCCTTGTCGTCGAAGTAGCGGTAGAGCGAGCCCGGCGACACCTCGGCTTCACGCGCGATCCGATTGGTCGAGGCGCGCTGGTAGCCGTCCTCGGCGAGCACCGTCGCGGCGGCGTCGAGGATCCGGTCGACCATCGCGCGTGAGCGGTCCTGCTGGGGCACGTTCCGGGGCGACACAAACGTGAATACTAGCTCACATATGCGTCGATTCGTCCGTATCGGCGGGCCGGGAAACGCGAGTTGAACCTGAGCGATCACTCACGTCACGCTCCTAGTCGTGGAGACCTATCAGGACGAGGCCATCAGCATCACCCCGCGCGACGTGCAGTTCGACTGGAACGACCTGCCGCTGCACTACATCGAGGGTCAGCCGATCGCCACGCACATCACGAACGTCATGCACATCACCCTCCCGGAGGGTGAGCGGGCGATGGTGCAGGCGCTGTCCGACGCCCTGCCGCTCGTCAAGGACGACCGCCTGCGCGACGAGATGATCGGGTTCATCGGGCAGGAGGAGATCCACTCCACCTCGCACGAGGACCTGCACGACCACCTCGACCGCCAGGGACTCGACACCGGTCCCATCGTGCGCAAGCTCGAATGGCTCGTCGACCGCGCCTTCAACCGCCCGAACCTCAAGGGCCGCGCCCGGCACGCGTGGCTGTGCGAGCGCCTGGCGCTGTCCGCCGCGCTCGAGCACTACACCGCGGTGATGGGTCAGTGGGTGCTCGACGCCGATGCGCTCGACAGCGCGGTCCACCCCGTGATGCTCGACCTCATCCGGTGGCACGGCGCCGAGGAGGTCGAACACCGCAACGTCGCGTTCGACGCCTACATGTACGTCGACGGCGGGTACTTCCGCCGCGCGCGCACCGGCGTCATGGCGAGCTTCCTGCTGCTGGGGATCTTCGCGTGGGCGACCGCGCACCTCTACCGCAGCGACCCCACGCGGGGCGAGCAGCGCTTCTGGCTCTTCCAGCTCGTCGACGCCATCCGCAGGGGACTCATCCCCAGCGGCGCGCACTTCTTCACGGAGATCCCGACGTACCTGCGGCGCGACTTCCATCCGTCGCAGATGGGGCCGCTGGACAAGGCGCTGCGCTACCTGGCGCAGTCGCCGGCCGCCCAGGCCGCGGCGGCGCACTGATGCCCACGCAGGAAGTCGAGCTCGACGGCGTCGTCCGCGCGATAGCGCGCATGTTCGACGCCTACGAGCGGGTGTTCGCCGCGGGGCGGGTCGGCCGGTCGTTTTCCCGCCCGCGCCCGGTGCGGCGGACCGGCTTCGACCTGCAGCTGCGGGTGGTCGCGCGCGAGGCGGTGGCCGACGACGTCGTCGCGCTGACGTTCGCCGGCGCGGGCGGCGAGCAGCTCCCGAGCTGGCATCCCGGCGCGCACCTGGATGTCTTCCTGCCGTCCGGGCGGCTGCGCCAGTACTCCCTGTGCGGCGACCCTGCGGACCGGACGACGTACCGCGTCGCCGTCCGGCGGATCGCGGACGGCAGCGGCTCGCGCGAGATCCACGACGAGCTGGCGGTCGGCACGTCGCTGCGTGTCCGCGGCCCGCGCAACGCGTTCCGGCTCGTCGACGCGCCGTCGTACCTGTTCGTCGCCGGGGGCATCGGGATCACGCCGATCCTGCCCATGGTGCGGACGGCCGCTGCGCGGGGCGTGCCGTGGCGTGTGGTCTACCTCGGCCGGTCGACCGCGACGATGCCGTTCCTCGACGAGCTTGCCGCGTGCCCGGGCGGGGACGTGCTCGTCCACGCCGACGACGGCGACGGCTTCGCGGACGTCGCCGCGATCCTGGGCGAGCTGCACGCGCTGCCGCCCGTCCCGGACCTCTACGTCTGCGGCCCGCCCGCGCTGATGGACACCGCGCGGCAGCTCATGCGGGCTGTCGACCCGCATGCCCCGGTGTTCAGCGAGCGGTTCTCGGCGCTGCCCGTGGTCGGCGGCGAACCGTTCACGGTGGAGCTCGCGCGCACCGGGACGATCGTCGAGGTGGCGGCCGACGAGTCCGCCCTCGTGGCGATCCGCCGGGTCCTGCCCGACGTGCGCTACTCGTGCCAGCAGGGGTTCTGCCGGACCTGCACGTGCCGGGTGCTCGACGGTGACGTCGAGCACCGCGACCGCCACGCGCTGCCCGACGCCGAGCGCGCCGACTCGATGCTGATCTGCGTCTCGCGCGCCGCCGCGGGCGAGCGCCTGGTTCTCGACCTCTGAGGAGACTGTGATGTCCACCCCCCACCACGAGGTCGCCGTCATCGGCGCCGGGTTCTCCGGCATCGCGCTCGGCGTCGGGTTCCGCGAAGCCGGAATCGACGACGTCGTCATCCTCGAGCGCGGCGACGACGTCGGCGGCGTGTGGCGCGAGAACACGTACCCCGGCTGCGCGTGCGACGTGCCCTCTGCGCTGTACTCGCTGTCCTTCGCGCCGAACCCCGACTGGAGCCGGACGTACGCGACGCAGCCGGAGATCTTCGCCTACGCGCGGCGCGTCGCCCGCGAGCACGATCTCGAGCGGCACATCCGCTTCCAGACCGAGGTGACCGACGCCCGTTGGGATGCGGACACGCAGTGCTGGCAGATCACGACGACGCGCGGGCCGCTGACGGCGCGAGTGCTGATCACCGCGCTCGGGCCGTTCGGCGACCCCAAGCTGCCGGACATCCCCGGCCGGGACACGTTCGCCGGCACCACCTTCCACTCGGCTCGCTGGGACCACGACCACGAGCTGCGCGGCGAGCGGGTCGCGGTCATCGGGACGGGCGCGTCGGCGGTGCAGTTCATCCCGGAGATCCAGCCGCTGGTCGACCGGCTCACGGTCTTCCAGCGCACCCCGACGTGGGTGCTCCCGCGCATGGATCTGCACGCGCCCGCCGCGCAGAAGGCGTTGTTCCGGCGCGTCCCCGCAGCACAGCGGGCGCTGCGCGGGCTCATCTACACGCTGATCGAGGGGCTGGGGCTGGTCGGATTCGTCGACGTTCGCTTCCGCGCGCCGTACGAGGCGGCGGGCCGGTTCCAGCTGCGCCGCCAGGTGGCGGATCCCGACCTGCGGGCGAAGCTCACACCCGACTACATGCTCGGCTGCGCACGCGCAGTGCTCGCCGACCGCTACTTCCCGGCGCTGGGGCAGCCGAACGTCCGCGTGGTGACCGACGCGATCGCCGAGATCACGCCCCGCGGGGTGCGGACCACCGACGGTGTCGAGCACAAGGTCGACACCATCATCTGGGGCACCGGGTTCGACGTGCCGCCCAAGCGCCACCGCGTCGTGGTCAGCCCGTCGGGCGAGACGCTGGCGGATACGGCGGCCGACGCCCGTTCGTACCTCGGCACCACGCTGCGCGGCTTCCCGAACCTGTTCACGGTCCTGGGCGCGTTCTCTGCCGGCGGCAACCAGTCGGCGCTGTTCATGATCGAGAACCAGGTCCGGTACGTCGTCGACGCGGTGCGGACAATGCGCACGCGGGGCATCGGCGTGGTCGAGGTGCGACCCGAGGTCGAGGCGGCGTTCGTCGCCGAGATGCGCGAGCGGTCCGAGGGCTCGGTCTGGGAGACCGGCGGCTGCAACAGCTACTACACGGACGCGAACGGGCGCAATCAGGGGCTCTGGCCGAACTGGAGCTGGGAGTACCGGCGACGGACCCGGACGTTCGATCTCGACAGCTACGAGACGACCCCGGTCCGGGAGCCGGCGCATGCGGCGCTCGCGTAGGCGGCTCGATCTCGACGGCGCCGCGTGCCTGGTCACGGGCGCGGGGCAGGGCATCGGGCTGGAGACGGCGCGGGCACTTCACGCGCGGGGCGCGCGGGTGGCGCTGCTGGACGTCGATGCGGCGCGCGCTGACGCCGCCGCATCGTCGCTCGGGGACGGCGCGCTGGCGGTGGCCGCTGACGTGCGCGATCGCGACGGGATGGCAGCCGCGACGGCCGAGGCGGTCTCGGCGTTCGGCGGGCTGGACGTCGTCGTGGCGAACGCGGGGGTGACGCCGGTGCGCGGCACGCTGCGCCGCCTGGAGCCCGAGGACTTCGACCGCGTGCTGGACATCAACGTGCGGGGCGTCTTCAACACCGTGCGTCCGGCGATCGAGCCGGTCATCGCCGCGGGCGGCCACATGGTGGTCGTGGCGTCGGTGGCGGCGATCATGCCCGGCCCGATGGGCTCGCCGTACATGATCAGCAAGGCGGCGGCCGAGCAACTGGGCCGCGCGCTGCGGCTGGAGCTCGCGGCGCACGGCGCGTCGGCGGGCGTGGCGTACTTCGGCGTCGTCGAGACCGAGATGACGGCGGTGACCATGGACGCCGACCCGATCGCCGCGGCGCTGGGCGACCGGATGCCGTGGCCGCTGTCGCGGCGGATCACGGCGGCGCGGGCGGGGCGCGTCATCGCCGAGGGTGTGGAGCGCCGGGCGCCGCGCACGCTTGCTCCGCGCGGGTGGCATGCGATCACCGTCGGCCGGGGGCTCGTGCCCGCGGTCGTCGATGACGTGGTCGCGCGTGACCGTGGCCTGCTCGAGCTGGTCCGCCGCTCGGACGCCGCCACCTGAGCGGCGCACGCTCGTGGCCGTCAGGGCACGAGCGGCTCGCGATCTGAGCGCGACGGTGCGACCTTCGGCGCGGCGAATCCGACGACGAAGATCGACACCAGCGTGATGGCTATGACGAATGTCATACAGCGACGGTACGGCTTGTCCCGCTTCAGTGTGTGAGGGTCCGCACAATCCGAGGTCCCACGGATATACGCACCGCTGCGCAGAGCGCGCATTGATCCTCGCACCGGGTTCCGGTTGAATCCGGTGGATGGGTCGCGCTGCCTCGCTTGCCATCGCCGTGTTGCTGCTGTTCCCGGCGTTCGCCGGCGCGCAGGCGGTCACGCGGGGGAGTTCGCTCGCCGCGCCGGCCAACGTGCCCTTGGGGTGTGAGTCGCGACCCTCCCTGCCCCCGCTCGGCAGCGACCAGTTCGTCCTCGCCCCGGCAGGCCTCCCGAGTTGTTCGTGGTGGTCGAGCGGCCCTGCGGCGGAGATCGGCTCGCCGAACACGGGCTATGTCCCGACCACCGGCACCGTGACCAACGTTCGCGTGCGGTCCGGGCCGAACCCCGCGGCCCTGCGGCTCGTCCAGCTGCGGTCGGTCGCGGGCTGTTGCACCGTCGTCCGCCACACCGAGCCGTTCCAGCCCACGCCGAACGCCGTGACCCAGGTGACGGTCAACTGGCTCACCGAGGTGGTCCGTGACTCCGTCGTCGGCGTGAGCACGAACGACATCATCGGCTTCAGTGCGATCGGTGGGACCGGGACGCTGCCGATCAGCGATCAGGGGCCGGGGACGCACTCGCCTCAGGCGGCCGCGGCTCCGGGCGTGATGGGCGCGGGCTTCACGTCGCCGATGGGTCAGCCCGGCGCGCTGATCGCCGCCAGCAACGTCGGCGCGTACGGCTACGAGGTGCTGCTCCAGTACGACTTCGTGCCCTGCCCGGCGCTGAACAACGTCCCGATCGCGCCAGGCACGGTGACCTGTCCTGGGCAGAACACCGTGACGACTCCTGGCGCGAACGCGGCGCCCACTGCACCCCCGGTGACGGGCGTCCCCGGCGTGAACCCCATCAGCTTCCCGCGCGGCTTCAACGCGCGCCTCCAGGGGATCAACGTCCCCCTGTCGCTGGTCTGCAGCCTCGACATCGGGTGCAGCGGCACGGTGCGGCTGGCGCTGGCGCTCGGGGCGGGCGCGCGAGCTGCGAAGACCGTGACGCTCGGCTCGAAGAAGTTCAAGATCAAGAAGGGCCGCCACCAGGTCAAGGTCAAGCTCTCGAAGAAGAACCGGGCGCGGCTGCGCAAGAAGAAGACGACGACGGTCACGGCGATCGTGACGATGCCCGGGCAGCCGACGCTGCGGACGAAGCTGAAGGTCCGCCGGTAGCGCCCCAGCCCCGCCGAACGGCAGATCCACGCTGCTATAGCGACGTCGATCTGCCGTTCGCTGCGTTGCAGGGCGCCCCGGAACGACGAAGGGCGCCCAATGGGCGCCCTTCGCTCAGGCCTGGCTTCTCAGCTGGTGATCAGCCGCAGCCGGTGTTGTTGCCGCAGCTCGGGCACGTGTAGCACGAGCCCGTGCGCTGCATCATGCCGCCGCACTGGCCGCACGCCGGGCCGACGTCGATGCCGACCATGCGCGCCGGAACGACCGGCGGGGTGTCGGTCATCGCCGCGGCGGCCGCCTTCGTGGTGGCCGGCTGCGGGGCGTGCGCCGCGGGCGCCGTCTCCGCGGCCGGGACCGCGCGGTGCGCCGGATCGATCTGGACGCCGCCGTTGCCGTTGGCCGGGCCGGCGGTGTCCGACGAGACGACGCTCATCGCCGTGTCCTCGGCCATCTTCCGGGCGCGCACCGCCGGGGTCAGGATGCCCAGGTCCTCCTGGGTGTCCGTGTCCAGGAAGCGGGACGCGAGCCAGCGCATGATGTA
>SYBY01000374.1 GCA_005788585.1 Actinomycetota bacterium
GACCAGGCCCCTCTCGCCGGCGGCCGGCAGCTGCGCGACGTCGCGCTGGAAGTACCACTCCCTCGTCTCGCGCTCGGTCGGTGTGGCGAGCGCGGCGATGCGGAAGCTGCGGGGGCTGGTGCGCTCGGTGATGCGCTTGATGACGCCACCCTTGCCGGCGGCGTCGCGTCCTTCGAAGACGACGACGACCCGCAGGCCCTCCTGCTTGATGTACTCCTGCAGCAACACCAGCTCGACCTGCAGGCGACGCAGTTCCTCCTCGAACGTCGCCTTGCCGAGCTTGCGCTTGGTCTTGGGTTTCTTGGTCTTGTCGGCCATGGGCAAGCGAGCGTACGTCAGCACATCGCGCCCGTCCCGCGTCGCACCTGACCGTGCTTCGCGTCCGTGGACCGGCGGTCCCTAGCCGCGCGCAGGCCGGCGTGCTACGTGACCGCTTCCCCGGCGCGCTGCGTGCGCTGCAGCGCCCGGCCGGGCCACGCGCTGCGCTCGCCCACCACGGCGATGACCGCCGGGACGAGGACCGAGCGGACGATGAACGCGTCGATGAGCAGGCCGGCCGCCACGAGGAACGCCAGCTCGCGGAACGGCTGGACCGGGACGAGCGCGATCGCCGCGAACGACGCCGCCAGCACGATGCCTGCGGCGGAGATCGCGCGCGACGCGCCCGCTCCGCCGACGACGATCGCCTCGGACAGCCGGCGTTCACGGGCCTCAGCCCAGATCCGGCCGACCAGGAAGACGTTGTAATCCGACCCGAGCGCCACGAGCAGCACCCCGCCCGCAATCGGCACGTAGTAGGTGATCTCCGGCTCCCCGAGGAGGCCCTGGAAGACGCCAACCGTCAACCCGGTGGCGGCCAGGGGCGCCAGCAGCGCGATGAGGACGAGGTAGATGGGCGCGACGATGCTGCGCAGGAACACCACGAGCACGAGTCCGATCGCGAGCAGCACCGCGGGCAACACACGCGGGATGTCGTCGAGCGCGCCGGAGATCGCCTCGCGCGCCAGCGCCGTGTCGCCTGCGATCCCGACCTCCGCATCGCCGAGCCCGGTCGCCCGCAGCAGTGCCGGCAGCCGGGCCTGGAGCCGGTCGAGGTCCTGGACGGCCGGACCGCCGTACGGATCGTCGTCGAGATAGAGCACGAACCGCGCCGCGTCGCCGTCCCGCGCGAGCACCGCGCCCACGGCGGTGTCCGTCGGGTTCGTTCCGGGCCCGACCACCGCGGTCACCCCCGGCTGCCTGGCGAGCAGACGCTGGAGGTCGACCAGATCCTCGCGGCGGTCGCCGACGTCCGGCTCCTCGACCACGAGCACCGTCGGTGAGACCACGCCCGGGGCGAAGCCGGCTTCGAGCTGGCGGTAGGTCTGCAGCGGCTCGCTGGACTCCGGCAGCCCCCGCACCAGCGGCTGCCCGAGCTGCAGCCACGCCACCCCGGCGGACATCCCGACGAGGACCATCAGCGACAGGGCGATCGCGACGCCGGGATGGACGACGACCTGGACGAGGAACCGCTCGCTGCGGGTCGTGCCGCTGCGCACCCGCGGTCGCCGCGATGGCCACAGGGTCGCGTGGCCGAGCAACGCGAACATCGCAGGCACGAACGTGAGCACGACCGCGAGCGCGACCAGGACCGCGACCGCCACACCGGGTCCGAAGGCCCGCAGGAAGCCCAGCTCAGCCGCCACGAGCGCCGCGCAGCCCGCCGCGACCGCGAGCCCGCAGGCGGTAAGGATCGGCGCGAGCTCCGCGGTCGCCGCGCGCGCGGCTGAGGGTCCGTCCAGTCCGTCGGCGAGCCGCCGCCGGAAGCGCGTCAGCGAGAACAACACGTAGTCGGTCACGACGCCGAACAGCAGTGCGACGACGACCGGCTCGACCTCCGACGGCACCGAGATGCCGATGGTCTGCCCGACCCACGCGACCACGCGGATGGAGACGGCGTACGCGATTGCCACCGCGAGCAGGTTCACGATGGGCGCGACGACCGACCGGGTGTACAGGCCCACGGTCAGGAGCACGAACAGCAGGGTCACGACCTCCGCGAGCCGCAGGGAGTCGGAGATGACCTCGGCCTGGGCCTGCCGGGCGGGGACCGCGCCCGTGACGCCGAGCGTCGCGCCCCGCGCGACCGGCTCGAGCCGCTGCACCACCCCGGCCGCCAGGTCGGCGCGCTCCTGCGCTCCGACATCGGGCTGGAACAGCAGGGACAGGACCATGGTGGTCCGCCGCTCGGGCGCGAACCGTGAGGGCCCGGTGGCGTTCAGGAGCGGGTAGGCGCCGGCGATCGCCTCGATCCGCGGGACCTCCTGCCGATTGAGACGGACGACGAACTCCGTCACCTGCGCGACGGTGCGCGCGTCGAGCCCCTCCGGGTCGCGGATCACGACCTGCGTGCGGCTCTGGACCGGGAACGCGAACAGCTCAGCCGAGCGTTCCTCGGCGTCGATCGCCGCGGCGTCCACGGGGACGAGGTCGCCCAACGCGCCGGTCTGCGCCTCCTGGATCGACGGCAGCAGGAAGAGGCACGCGAGCGCGGCCGCAACCCAGGCGACGACGATCACGACCCGGGCGCGGACGACCCCGGCGGCGAAGCGCGACGTCACGGTCAGGTGACCGAGATCGACATGCAGGCAGGCATGGTGGTCATGTTTCCCGCAGAACGCTGGGGACAACCCCAGGGTGCTCGCCCGATGACGCCGGGGCGCTGCGATTCGACCATGCGTGGCATGCACACCAAGAGCACCGCCGCCACCATCGCCGTCCTCGCCGCGCTCGCCGCCGCGCCCGGCGTCGCGTCCGCCGACTCGATCTCCTACATCGGCAAGGACCAGAACATCTGGCTGACGACTCCTGATGGAGCACGACAGTTCCAGGTCACGTCCACCGGGAGATACAGCTACGCGTCACAGGCCGACGACGGGTCGTTCATCGCCAGCCTCTCCGACGGCTCCGAGCGGCTGCACCGCCTCGACCGCTGGGGCAACGTGCTCGCGGAGTTCGCGACGCCCGTCAGCGACGGCCCGACGCCGGCCAACTCCCAGGACAACCACTTCGAAGGCCCGTACGCGCCGGACATCTCACCGGACGGCACGAAGGTCGCCTACACCTACTACCACCAGTCCTACACGTACGACCCGACCGCGTGCGGCGGCACGGGCTGCCTGGCGAACACGCTGCGCAGCGGCACCGCGATCACCCACGCGAACCGCCTGACGTCGTGGGCTGAACTGGGCGGGAACCTCACGGGGTGGAAGGACCCGCAGTGGGTGAGCAACGACGAGCTCGTTCGCAGCGACGCGGGCGTCGCACTGGCGGAGAACGTCGTCATGAACCGCGTCAGTCAGGGCCCGGACGCCGGCCTGGTGCGCTGGATGAAGGCCGAGGCGATCTCCGCCGAGCGCACCGACGCCGTCGTCAACCCCCAGCAGACGAAGATGGCGCTCGTCGACCGCGAGGCCGGGCCGGCGGGCACGTTCACCGCATACGACGGCATCCGCTTCTACCGGATGACGAACCGGTTCGACGCCCCGCCGGAGGCGTGCTTCCGCTACCAGCCCGACGACAAGAGCACGACCGACGCGCCGACCTGGTCGCCTGACGGCAACGCCGTCGCATTCGACGAGGGCGCCGGCATCCGCGTCATGCCCGTCCCGGACATGAGCGGCGACAACTGCAAGGCCCCGGCGAACGGCGACTCGGGCCGCGTGATCATCCCCGCGTCGAAGGGCTTCTACCCCGACTGGGGTCCCGCCGACGTGCCGACGTCGCGCCCCGCCGCCCCGACCACCCCCGCCGCGCCGGGCGCGAAGACGCCGACGAGCCCGAAGCCCAAGGCCATCACGGTCACGGGCACGAAGCTCGCCAAGGCGCTGAAGAGCGGCCTGACCGTCAAGGTGGCGGTCCCCGGCGCGGGCACCGTCAAGGCGGCGGGACGCAGCGGCAAGCGCACCGTTGCGACGGCGCGCAAGACGGTCAAGCGGGCCGGCACCGTCACGCTGAAGCTGCGTTTCACCAAGGCGGCGAAGCGGTCGCTGGCCAAGAAGAAGACCGTGAAGCTCACCGTGGCGACGACGTTCACCCCGCGCAAGGGCAAGGGCACGCAGAAGCGCAGCGCGAAGGTGACGCTGAAGCGCTGACTCAGCGCACTGCGGCGCCGGCGGCGACGACCTTCCACCCGGAGGGCCTGTCGCCGTCGAGCGCCATCCGCAGCGAGACGCCGAACGTCGTCTCGCTGTCGCGGCTGCCGGAGACGAGCGCCGCGGTGTCGCGGTTCTCGACGTACCGGCGCCCGCGGACCTGCGCGGCGACGTCCATCGTCGGCGGCTCGGCGTGGCCGTCGAGCGCCGTGATCTTCAGGGACTCGAGCTTCGGCCCGCGCACCACGATGCGGTGGTGCGCGGCGTCGTCGGCGTAGAGCAGGGCGGTGATCGCCTCCGGGGTCGCGACCGCCTCCAGCGCGGTGTCCGCGCCGTCGACGGCCTCGGCCCACGCCGCGAGCGCGCGGCGCGCGGCGACCTCCAGCAGGTCCGGGCCGAAGCGCGGGTCGGCCAGGGAGAGGTCGAGCGCGGCGGCGTGCGCGTCGTCGGCGTAGTCGACGTCGACGAGCTCGCCCGCGGTGACCCCGTTGCCGACGACCGCGTCGTCTGCGGCGAGCTGGACGAGCGCGTCGTCGTGCAGGCGGCTGTCCGACCACGGCGACGCGACGATCTCGCTGTCGAGGTGGTGATGGCCCTCGGCGTCGGGCTCGATGGAGACGAGCATCCAGCGGTCCTCGGCGTCGTGGCGCGCCAGGGTCCAGTACTCCGACAGCGTGCGCTGGGCGGTGTTCGACCCCTCGTGGTTGAGCTTCGTGCCGTCGCGCTGCAGGACGTAGTCGTCCATCGTCGCCGCGAGGTGGACCGTCA
This sequence comes from Actinomycetota bacterium, assembly GCA_005788585.1. The sequence continues at coordinate 4,902 of SYBY01000374.1, forward strand.
CGCGATCCTCCGTGTCGTCCTCGCGGTTGACGAGCGCGACGTAGTGGACCTCGGGCCGGTTGTGGACGTGGCAGACGTTGCGCCATCCCTTGGCGGCGAAGTCGTTGAGGCGCCGCTCCCACTCGACCATGAGGTCGGCGCCGACCATGGCCTTCAGCCCGGCGACGTCGTTCTCGGACCAGGCGCGCTGCACGGCGAGGAACAGGTCGGCGGCCTCGCGCTCGACCTCCTCGTGGTGGAAGTACGCGTCGTCCTCGGCGGCCTCCGCGGAGGCGAGGCGCACCTGCGCGTGGCGCGCCCGGCGCTTCTTGACGAGCTTGCGGCCCTGCCACCAGCCGAACGCGACGAACAGCAGGAAGGCGACCCCGAAGATCACGAACGGCCAGATGCTGCCGCCGCCGGACCCCGAGCCGCCGGAGCTGCTGGAGCCCCCGCCGAAGCTCGAACCGCCGCCACCGCCACCGCCGCCTCCGAAGCTCGAAGACCCGCCGCCGGCGGCGGCGATGATGTCGAAGGCGGTGGTGATGAGCTCCATGGACCCGATGGTACGGCCCGAGCGGCTACTTCACGACCTGCACGAGCGACATCATCCCTCCGTCCTCATGGCCGAGGATGTGGCAGTGGAAGACGAACTGCCCGGTGTAGTCGCGGTAGCGCTGGCGCAGCGTGACGCTGCCGCCGTTGGGTGCGATCCGCACCGTGTCCTCGTAGCTGTCGCGGTCCACCGGCTTGCCGTCGATCTTCGTGACCTGGAACGGGTTGACGTGGATGTGGAACGAGTGCCACTCGTTGGTGACGTTGCGGATCGTCCACTCCTCGTTGGTGTTGAGCTTCATCGTCTGGTCGACGCGGTGGTGGCCGAAC
>SYBY01000375.1 GCA_005788585.1 Actinomycetota bacterium
AGCGACGCCTGTCTCGACCTGATCGGGGCCCGGGAGCGGGTCCTGGTCGAGGGGCGTTTCGCCGAGGCCGAGGTGTTCGTCGGCGCGCTGGCCGCCCTGCGGCCGAGATCCGCAGCGCGTTCTGCATGACCGAGCCCGGCGTGGCCTCGTCCGACGCCACGAACATGGAGGCGCGCGCCGAGATCGACGGCGACGAGGTCGTCCTCAACGGGCGCAAATGGTGGAGCACGGGCATCGGGCACCCCAACTGCGAGGTGCTCATCTACATGGCGCTCACCGACCCCGACGCCGACAAGTACCACCGCCACTCCATGGTGCTCGTCCCGCGCGACGCGCCCGGGGTGCAGGTCGAGCGCATGCTCCCGGCGATGAACTTCCTCGACGCACCCGGCGGCCACGGCGAGGTGTCGTTCACCGACGTGCGCCTGCCCGTCGAGAACATCATCGGCGGCCCCGGCCAGGCGTTCACCATCGCCCAGGCCCGCCTCGGGCCCGGCCGCGGCCATCACTGCATGCGGCTCATCGGGCTCGCGGAGATGGCGCTCGAACTTGCCTGCAAGCGCGGCACGAGCCGCATCGCGTTCGGCAAGCCGATCGCCAACCTCGGCGGCACCCGCGAGCGCATCGCCGACGCGCGCATCGCCATCAACCAGGCGCGCCTGCTCGTCCTGCAGGCCGCCTGGATGATCGACACGCACCACCCCGACATGCTCAACGCCGTCAGTCAGATCAAGGTCGCCGTGCCGAACATGGCGCAGCAGGTCATCGACATGGCCATCCAGCTGCACGGCGGCGGCGGGATGAGCAACGACTTCCCGCTCGCCGGTGCGTGGGCGGTGGCCCGGGCGCTGCGGCTCGCCGACGGGCCGGACGAGGTCCACCGCGGGGTCATCGCCCGGCTCGAGCTGGCGAAGTACGGCGCCGGGAAATGGTCCCCGCCCGCGAAGGGCTAGTAGCGCAGCGTCGCGACGATGCCGCCCGCCTCCGTCAGTCCCTCGTGATCGCCGATCGCCGACACGCCTGCGTCGGTCTCGACGGCGTGCTCGACGGCGCGCTCGACGATGAGCGCCTCGTCGATCTCGCCGAGCACGGCGGTCACCTGCGGTCCCACCGAGCTGGCGGGGATGACGAGCCGCGGGTCGTAGACCAGGTGCGCGACGCGGCCCTGGGCCAGGGCGTCGAGGACCTCCGCGGCACCCGTCGCGCCTGCTCCGCCGGACGCGGAGTGCGAGCGCGCGCTGTCGATCGTCGCCTCGACCTCGCGGCGCCACGCCGCTTCGAGCGGGCCGTCGACGTGCTCGGAGATCGAGCCCGGGTCCTCGCCCGTCAGGTGGGCGTCGAGGGTGACGGTGACGCGCTCGCGGGTCTGCTCGGGCAGTGCGCCGACGAACGGCTCCTCGGTACCCGGAGCGGCGGCCACGAGCAGGCGATGCCACCCGAGCTCGTCCAGGCGCGTGGCGACCTTCGTCGCGGCGTCGTGCAGGAACCGGCGCTTGTGATCGTCGATCCGGCTCTCGTGATGCTCGCCGTGCGACGCGCGCTGGGCCCCGGACATCCGGTCGTGCGGGCCGCTCTCCCGGCCGGTCCAGTCACCGAGGTCCAGCACGTACCGCGACTGCTCGGGCTCGGTGGCGCGGCCGCCCTCCCAGTGCATGAGGACGACCTCGTCGCTGTCGACGAGCACCAGGCCGGTCGCGCGGCCGTGGTCGACGACGTCGACCAGCGGGCTGATGAACGGGCGGCGGTCCCAGCGGACGGTGTCGCCGAGCAGCGGGAGCTGGAGCGTGACGCGCACGTCGAGCGACCCGTCGGCGGTGGTGAAGACCGACAGGCTGCGGCCGCGCTCGGCCGGGTCGAGGTCGGGCAGCGCGAGGTCGATGCGCTCGGACAGCTCGCGGAACGCGAGCCGGGCGTCGCGGTCGTCCCCGCCTTCGAGGTCGGCCTCGATCGCCCGCAGCCCGTTGCGCAGTGCGATGTGCCACGCCGGCTGGTGGTTCGTGTTCGCCGGGTCCCGCGGATCGGTGCGCAGGTGCGCGCTCAGGACCCCGGTGCCGGGCGCGGTCGTCGCCAGCTCCTTGATCAGTTCCGGGGTCGGTGCGGCGACAGCCTGCATCAGCGGTGCTCCTTTGTCGGGGGCGCCCGGGGTGGCGAGCGGTGCGTGCCCAGGAGCCTACGCCCATGAGTCTCGACACTGCAGCCGAAGCGCGCCCGGTCCGGGGTGAGGACGCGTTCGACGTCGGTGCCGTCGACGCGTGGCTGCGCGCGCACGCCGAGATCCCAGGCTCCGGGCCGCCCGAGGTCCGTCAGTTCTCGGGCGGGGCGTCGAATCTCACCTACCTGTTGCGCTACCCCGATCGCGACCTCATCCTGCGCCGTCCACCGCCGGGGGTGAAGGCCAAGAGCGCGCATGACATGGGGCGCGAGTTCCGCGTGCAGCAGCGCCTGGCGCCGGTGTTCCCGTACGTCCCGGAGATGGTGGCGTTCTGCGACGACCCGGCGGTGCTCGGCAGCGACTTCTACGTCATGGCGCGCGTGGAGGGGACGATTCCGCGCAAGCGCCTGCCCGACGGTGTGGCGGGCGATCCGGCGGCCACGCGCGCGATGTGCACGTCCGTCATCGACCGGCTGTGCGACCTGCACGCGATCGACCCCGTCGCGGCCGGGCTGGGCGACCTCGGCAAGGGGGAGGGGTACGTCGCGCGGCAGGTCGACGGGTGGTCACGGCGCTACCGCGACGCGAAGACCTGGAACGTCCCGAGCTTCGAGCGGGTCATGGACTGGCTGGACGAGCACCAGCCGGCCGATGTCGCGACGTGCGTCATCCACAACGACTTCCGACTGGACAACGTCGTCCTCGCGCCCGACGATCCGATGCGCGTGGTCGGCGTCCTGGACTGGGAGATGGCGACGCTCGGCGACCCGCTCATGGATCTCGGTGGCGCGCT